>WFYM01000177.1 GCA_015490115.1 Aquificaceae bacterium | reverse complement strand
GCTAAAGGTTGTCCCTCCCGAGCAGTTCACAGCTTGGCTGAAGGGTGGGACCGATTTTGCTAAGAAAACAGCTGATAAAAACATATAAAGGAGGTGCGGTGAGATGAGAGAGGCTGTGAGCGTCCCTTGGTTCTCGGCAGGTCTTAAGGAGTGGATCTTCACAACCGACCACAAGAAGATAGGTATCCTCTACTTCGTAACGGGTCTCGTAGCCTTCATAATAGCTGGCATATTCGGGATGATCATAAGGTTCGAGCAGAACGCCCCCGGCTTTCAGGTTGTAAGCCCCAGCTTCTACAACTACCTCCTCACGGGACACGGAGCTGTAATGCTCCTCTGGTGGGCTATAGCTGCACACATAGGTGGCTTCGGTAACTTCCTCCTGCCCCTTATGATAGGTGCGAGGGACGTAGCCTTCCCGAGGCTAAACGCCCTCAGCTACTGGGCTTTCTTCGGAGCGACGGTGATAGTTCTCCTCACCCTGATACCCGGAAATCACATAAAGATGATGTGGACAGGATACCCGCCCTACGCAGCTCACCCAGACGCCGGAGTGACAGCTTATTACGTCTTCGCCATACACCTCCTCGGAGTATCCTCGATAGCGACAGCCGTCAACTTCATAACTACCTACATAAGGATGAGGGCGCCGGGTATAGGCTTTTGGAACACGAACCTGTATGTCCACTGCCTCATAGCTGCCAACGTCATACAGCTGATAGGCGTTCCCTCACTCGCTGGAGCGGTTACCATGCTCTTCCTCGATAAGTATCTCAAAACCAACTTCTTCAACCCCTCCCTCGGAGGAGATCCTCTCCTCTACCAGAACGTCTTCTGGTTCTACTCCCACCCAGCTGTCTACGTGATGATAATACCCATATTCGGTTTCTTCTCCGAGATACTCGCCACCTTCTCGAGGAAGCCCATATTCGGTTACAAGTCGATGGTCTTCGCCATATGGGGGATAGCGGTTATATCCTTCATAGTCTGGATACACCACATGTTCACCTCAGGTATACCCGACTGGGCGAGGGTCCTCATGTCCTACACGACCGTCCTCGTAGCTGTTCCGACCGGAGTTAAGATCTTCAATTGGGTAGCTACGCTCCACAGGGGAGCTATAATCCTGAGATCTCCCATGCTCTACGCCCTCGGCGGTATATTCATGTTCCTGATAGGTGGTCTCACGGGAATTCCAAACGCTATGGTAGCCATAGACCTCGGAGTCCACGACTCCCTCTTCGTAGTCGGACACTTCCACTACGTCCTCGGTATGGCACTCACCATGGGAATATTCGGAGCTGTGATCTACTGGTTCCCGAAGATAACCGGAAGGATGTATCCCGAGAACCTCGGAAAGATAAGCTTCTGGCTCGTGTTCATAGGTGCCAATATCTTCTACTTCACACAGCTCCTCGCGGGCTTCCTCGGTATGCCGAGGAGATATCCCGACTACCCGCCCATAACCGAATGGGTTGTCCTCAACCAGATATCCACGGTAGGCGCACTTATACTCGCTGTAGGAGTTCTTGTGTTCCTCGTCGGTATGATCAAGGGTCTCACGAGCGGTGAGAAGGCGGAGGACAACCCGTGGAAGTCTCCTTCCCTCGAGTGGAGGGTAAGCTCACCGGCACCCGTTGACAACTTCGGTGAGAAGCCTCCCAAGCTCGAAGAGGACTACCACCCCTACAAGTACGGAGCGCCTCCTACCTTCTGAGGGCTGAGCAACCTCCTGAGCCGTCTTCCGGGGGCTTTGCCCCCGCCTTCTTTAAAGAAAGAAAAGACCGTATACGAAGGCGATCCCTATCCTGTAAAGACCGAAAACAGCAAGTCCGTGGGAGTTCAGGAAGTTCAAAAAAGCCTTAACCGTTACAGCTGCGGTTAGAAAGGCTGTTAAGAAACCTATACCTAAAAGACCCCACTGGTCACCGCTGAAGCCACCCCCGGTCTTTAAGAGGTCGTATCCCACCGCTGAGAACATGGTCGGGATGGCGAGGAGGAAGGAAAACTCCGCGGCCTTTTTCCTCGGAAGACCGAGGAGGATCCCGCCCACTATGGTAGCTCCCGACCTAGAGATCCCCGGAAAGAGGGCGAGGGACTGGAAGATACCTATCAAAAAGACCCTCCAAATGGGAAGGTCTTTGACGTCCTTTGCAGAAGCCTTCCCTTCCATATACCTGTCCACAGCTATCAGGACTAAACCGCCGAAGAGCAGGTTCACAACGACTATAAGGTCGTTCCCTATGAGGTGTTCCTTGACAAAACCGTAAAGGGAAAGTCCCGCTA
>WFYM01000176.1 GCA_015490115.1 Aquificaceae bacterium | reverse complement strand
GCAAGTAGCGAGGAGGGACCGAGGGAAGAGGAGTCCACGAACCTGAATATCTGGGAGGAGGTTAAGCTAAGGAGGTCCTCCTCCTCTATGCCGAGGGTCTCCATGAAGCTCTTCACGTGCCTTATGTATGACTCGGTAGTTCTCTGGCTCTTCGTTCTTTCTAAGTTGCTCCTCCAGAGATCGAGGATATCCATAATCCAATAATAATTATATGAAGGTGGTAGCCTTCGTCGGTCACCACAACGCGGGGAAGACCACCTTGGCGGAGAGGGTGGCTCGGATACTCAAAAGGAAGGGCTACAAGGTAGGATACGTGAAGCACGACCCTAAGGGTCACGGAGTTACCGACAAGGAGGGTTCCGACACGGACAGGCTCTTTAAGGTTCTGGACAGGGTCCTCCTCCTCTCCCCCGACAGGATAACCCTATGGGACAGGGATAGGTGGGACGTTGGGGAGGTGATCAGGGAGTTCTTCAGGGATTTTGATATCGTCCTTCTCGAGGGCTTCAAGGAGGCGGAGGGTATACCCAAGATAGCGGTGGGAGATATAGAGGCTAAGGGTATAGTCATGAAGGTGGGAAGGGAGACGGATCCGGACCGTGTTGTAGAATTTATAGAGCGCATGGAGGAGAGAGTATGAGGGGAAGGTGCTTGGAACACAGGGAGCTTTGCCCTTACTGTCACAGGATAGCCCTCAAGGTCTGCGAGTATTCGGAGCCTTATCCGAGGGTCGAAGCTACCTGTGAATGTTGCGGCTACAGGTCCTACGACGTTCCCATGAAGTTGGATAGGGAGACTTTCTTTAGGATACTCGACAAGCTCTCGAGGAAGGAGATAGGGGACGTGTGCGTCGACGACAGGTGCGGTTCAAAGGACGTCATAAAGCTCCTCCAAGAGGGAAGATACGTGGAGTTCAGGTGTTTGGAGTGTGGTGCTGAGTGGAACAGCGAGGAGGTCTCGAAGGCTCTCGAGAGGGTAAAGTCGGTCCAGAGCTACCTCAAAAACGGGAGCAGACTAACGGAAGTCTTGAGGGCTGGAGAGGGTGAGTGTCCCCTCTGCGGTTGGGACATAGGACACCTCCACGAAGGGTATATGGTGGAGATAGTCTGTCCCGTTTGCGGATACCACAACGAGTTCAAAGAAGAGTTCCCCGAGAAGGAGCCACCCCCTGAGGTCCTCGAGAGGTTCGAAAAGCCAGAGGAGACGGGATGAGAACGCCCTTTCAAGAGGTAAAAAGATTTGCAAACTGGAAGGAGAAGTTCCTCGAAGACCTCGAAAAGATAGAAAGAGCCGACCTCTCGAGTATAAGGGAAGAGATAAGGGAGCTTTTAGAAGAAGAGCCTGAGGAGAGGCTCCTCAAGGCTGTGAAAGCGCTTCATGTCGGAGGTATGGAGAGGAGGGTGGAGGACCCCGAGGTGAGGAGGTGGGCAAACTGGGGAGCTGTTAAAACTTACAAGACCTTCAACGGCTTTCCGAACCTCTCCGACACGGAACTTTACTTTGTGTTTTACAGCTTGGGAAAGCTCTTCGTCCCCTTACTCCTTCATGAGAGGGGGGTGAAGTCGGAACCCTTCAAGAGGCTCTCCAAAAAAGAGCAGGAAGAAGCCATCCTCGACGAACTCGACACCCTTTGGGAGACACAGCTTACCTTAATCCTTCAAGCCGTCGACCTTCTGGGTCTCAGGTCTATCACGAAGTAAGCTCCCTCCTTTGAGGGGACAGCCCTTATGCTCCAGCCGTGGTCCTCGACTATCCTCCTCACCACAGCCATACCGAGACCCATACCCTTAGGGTTCTTGGAGTAGTAAGGTATAAATACGTTCTCCGCTTCGGACTCGTCGAGTCCCTTGCCGTTGTCCCTGTAGTGGATCTCACCGTCCCTTATTTCGACGAGGACCTTGCTCGCTCCCCACTCGAGGCTGTTGTTGACGAGGTTGTAGAACATCTCCTTCAGCATGGTTGGGTCTGCCGTCAGCTCGCAGTCTCCCAAAAGTTCCAGTTCGATACCCGCGGAGCTGTAGAGCTGTTTGAGGTCCTTAATTATTTCCGAAACCTTTATCTTTTGAGGTCTCGGTTCCCTCTCCGCTGATAGGTGCCTGAACTGGCTTATAAGCTCGTTCACCCTGCCTATTTCTTTCAGTATCACTTCTGTGAGCGTGCTTAGCCTTTTAGGATCGAGCTGACCGCTCTTTGCGAGCTTGACGATCCTCTCGAGGTTCAGCCTTATGGGTGTTAGGGGGTTCTTTATCTCGTGGGCTATCCGCTTTACCGCCTCCTGCCAAGTCCTGAACCTCTCCGCCAAAAGGAGGGACCCTACGTCCTCGAATATGTAGACCTTACCGCCTGATGTCTCCACCTCCTCAACCCTTATGTTCGGGTTCTCCCTCGCCTTCTCCACTGCGGTCTCGGGTTCGCGGTCTCCAAACATCTCTTTGAAAGTTCTGTTTACCTTGGAGCCTTCGGGACCTACGAAGAGGACGCCTACGGGGAGGGCGTCGAGGAGCCTCTCGAGGAGGTCCCTCTCTTTTACCAGCTGGTCGTACATGGCTTTTAAGTTCTCTCTCATCTTTGAGAAAGCCCTGAAGAGGTCCTCTATCTCATCACCGGTTTTTTGGACCTCTACCGGGACGTTCAGGTCCCCGCCCGCTATGGACATGGCTTTTTCCGAGAGTTCCTCTATAGGCTCGCTTATGTGTCTTGCAACGAGCATGCCGAGCCAGACGGTGGCAAGGAGCGTTATCAGGGATATGAAGACTATCAAGAAGACGTATATACCAGTTATTATGTCCCTCGTCTTTACGAAGGCTCTCACATCGAGGGCGAGCTTACCGAAGGAGGATATGTTCTGTATTAGTGAGACGTCCTTTTTTAAGGTAACAAGATAGTGTCTTCCATTAGCTGTCACGCAGATCCTGTAGGCGAACTCCTCCTCGGAAACTTCGTAACTGCACTCCGGAACTTCGACTACGCTCTCAACGTCTCCGAGCTTTAGCACCTCCTCACCGAGACCCTTTTCAAGGAGTAGGGTGACCACCCTCCTGTACCTGTCCACCTTGGAAAGCTCGAGGGAGAAGAGGTCCCTGTATACCCTAACCGCGGAGTTAGAAAGCTCGTGGGTCTTGGAACTCAAGAAAGCCTTCGTGGAGTAAAGGATAACTACCATCGATATCAAGTTCAGGAAAAGTATGGGAAGGAAAAGGTAGAGGAAGAGTATGTTTGCGAGCTTCCTCCTCAGTATATTTCTCTTCTTTCCGAGGTAGACCTTTATGAGCTTCCTGAGTATGACGGCTGAGACTATAACGAGGGCTATGAGGTCTATGTTTATGGCGAGAAGGAGCAGGTAGTAGTTGGCGTAGGGGAGGTTTTTGAGGTTTTGGAAGAAGGCGACGTTTATCAACAAAAAGGAAAGGACTATAAGAAAGCCGAGGAGAAGCCTTTTCCTCACCTCAGCTCTCTTTTATCCTGTGGTGCTTTACCATCTCACCCTCAGCCCAGTATATAGCCATCTCAGCTATGTTCTCCGAGTGGTCAGCTATCCTCTCGAAGTGCCTCGCCACGAAGGAGAGGTGTATGACCCTCTTTATGTTCCTCGGGTCCTCCATCACATAGGTTATAAGCTCCCTCTCGAGCTGGTGGTAAAGCTCGTCTATCATGTCGTCCTTCTCAATAATCTTCTTCGCCAAAAGGGTGTCCCTCTGGAGGAAGCAGATGACGCTGTCATTCACCATCTCCTTCACCATCTGCGCCATTAATGTTAGGTTGAGGTAGGGCTTTAAGGGTGGCTCTTGGGCGAGGAGTATGGACCTCTCCGCTATGTTCTCCGCCTCGTCCCCCATCCTCTCGAGATCGGAGACTATCTTGTATATGCCCATGACGAGCCTCAGGTCACTCGCCTCCGGTTGGTAGAGGGCTACCATCCTTATGCACCTCTTTTCTATCTCCACCTCGAGGGCGTCTATCTCGTCGTCCCCCTTTATTATCTGCTCCGCGAGTTCCACGTCCTGATCGTTTAAGGACTTAATAGCCTTGTCTATCGCTTCTTGGACGAGCTTTGCCATCTTGACGACAAGCTCTTTGGTTTCTTCGAGTTCCTCGAGGAACTTCATGGCTTTTAATTTATCCCCCTTCCGCCTCTCTGTAAATATCGAAACCCCTGCTCGTCCCTATCCTGTCCGCACCAGCCTCTATCATAGCAAGGGCTGTCCTGAGATCCCTTATACCGCCCGAAGCCTTTACCTTGATCTTACCGCCGCCCGCATCTTTGAGGAGCTTGACATCTTCGGGTGTTGCTCCCTTCGGACCAAAGCCCGTTGAAGTCTTTACAAAATCAGCACCTCCGCTTACGCATATCTCAACAGCTCTTACCTTCTCCTCGTCAGTAAGGTAGCAGGTCTCCAAGATCACTTTAAGGACAGCTCCCGTTTCCCTCTTTACCGCTTTAACTTCTTCCTCCACGTATCTGTAGTTTCCGGACTTCAGAGCTGACAAGTTCATGACCATGTCTATCTCCTCAGCACCTTCGAGGACAGCCCTTACCGCTTCCTTTACCTTCGTCTCCTTCTTGCTGAGACCGTGAGGGAAGGCGACGACCGAGCATACTTTCGTCCCGTTGAAGGCGTGTTCCTTCGCGATCTTCACGTGATAAGGCTGGACGCAGACAGCCCAGAAACCTATCTCGGAAGACCTCCTCACGAAATCGACAACTTCCCTTTCCGTCACGTGGGGTTTCAGTATTGAGTTGTCTATGAACTTTCTGATGTCTATGCTCTGGTGGAGCTGGTCCATCGTAATAAATTTAAATCTTATGGTCAGGGAGATAGTAACTTACCCCGCGGAGATCTTGAAGAAGCCCACCGAGAAGGTGGACGTGGTCGACAGGGAGATAAGGTCGCTGATAAGGGACATGTTCGACACCATGTATCAGGCGGAGGGTGTCGGTCTCGCTGCGAACCAGATAGGTGTCCCCCTAAGGATCATGGTGATAGACACGACGCCGAAGGAGGAGGCTCCCGACCTCAAGCTCGTCCTCATAAATCCCGAGCTTGTCTCCTCGGAAGGGAAGATAAAGTATAAGGAAGGGTGCCTGTCCTTCCCGGGGCTGACCGTTGAGGTGGAAAGGGCGATGAAGGTAAAGGTGAGGGGACTCAGCGAGGAGGGTGAGGAGGTGGAACTCGAACTCGAAGGCTTCCCCGCTATCGTTTTCCAACACGAACTCGACCACCTCGACGGCATAACCTTTATAGACAGGCTGAAGGGTTGGAGGAGGAGGATAGCCCTCGAAAAATACAAAAAGCTCTTGAAGGAAGGGGAGAGGGTCCCATGAGGGAAAGACCCTACTACTCCTTGAGGGACTACTTTCTGGAGAGATACGGGAGGAGGGTCCAGAAGATAACGGTAGCCCTCCCCTTCACCTGCCCGAACAGGGACGGGAGTAAAGGTTACGGGGGATGCACCTTCTGCTACGACGGGTCGAAGCCTTCGAACCTCGACTCCTCCGTTCCCTTAAGGGTCCAGATAAGGGAGGGTGTGGAGAGGGCGAGGAGAAAATACGGAGAAGATATATACTTCTTCGTCTACTACCAGTCTTACACTAACACCTACGCGGATCTTGAAACCCTGAAGGAGGTCTACGACACTGCCCTCGAGTTCGAGAACGTGGTGGGAATAGACGTAGGGACGAGACCGGACTGCGTCCCTGAGGAGGTCCTCGACCTTCTCGCCTCTTACGCGGAGAGAGGTCTTGAGGTCTGGCTCGAACTCGGTCTCCAGAGTGCGAACTTCGAAACGCTCAAAAGGATAAACAGACAGCACGGGGTTTCCGACTTCGTCGATGCGGTCCTGAGAGCCAAAAGAAGACCCCTCAAGGTCTGCACCCACGTGATAATAGGTCTTCCCGGGGAAACGAGAGAGGACTTCATAGAGACCGCAAAGCTCATCTCCTACCTTCCCGTCGACGGTGTCAAGATCCACCCGCTCCACATCATAAAGGGGACGGTGATGGCTAAGCAGTTCGAGAGGGGGGAGATAAAGCTCCTTAGCTTCGAGGAGTATGTAAGTGCCTGTGCGGACTTTATAGAGACCATACCGGAGAACGTTGTCGTCCACAGGGTAACGGGTGAGGTGGACGAGAGTCTCCTCATAGCTCCCGACTACTGCTCACCGAAGATGAAGAGTAAGGTAATGAGAGCGGTGGAGGAGGAGCTGAGAAGAAGAGGAACGGGTCAGGGGTTCGCCTTCAAAGGCTCAGCACAATTGCACCCGAGACCATGAGGACGGAACCCCAGAAGCTCCTCCCTATCTTCTCACCGAAGAAGACCCTACCGTATAGGACGTCAAGGATTATTGCGAGCCTCTCCACGGAGGCGACGTAAGAAGCGAGGGTGTAAACCATAGCCAAGGAGTAAAAGACCATACCGAGCGAGAAGAAGAGACCCATGGGAAGGTTAAGGGGGTTTTTGTAGTTTTCGGGTTTTCCGATCTCTTTGAAACCGACGAGGGGTAAAAGCCCGAAGGTCATAACGACGCAGTAATACCAAGAGAAGAAGAAGGGGTTGCTCTCGACGATCACGAGCTTCCCGACGGCGACGTTGAAACCGAAAAGAAAAGCTGAAAGGAGTATATAGAGACTTCCCTTGTTCATTTTGAAGAAGGAGGAGAGGGAGCCTCCGGTTATTATGAAGGAGCCTGCGAGTATGAGGGCTATGCCGATAAAACCTTTCCCGTCTAACTTCTCCCCGAGTATTGCGTAGCCGAAGAGGGAAGAGAAGAGGGGCATGAAGGCGAAGAAGGGTATGCTGATGGACAGGGGACTCATCTTTATGCCCTTTATGAAGAGGAGGGAGGCTAAGATCTCGACGGGTAGCCAGAGGGGGGTTGTAAAGAGGACGGTCCTGTTCATGTCCCAAAAGAGGATACCGAGGGGGAGCGTCAAGACAGCTCCTAAGGGGAACCTTATCCAGAGGACGAAGTTCTCGTTGTAACCTTTCATCAAGCTCTTTTTGTTGAACACATCGTTGGTAGCCCAGAAAAAGGCTGCGAGGAGGGAGAATAAGATCCCTTTTTCCTCACCCACCTTCGAGTAGCTCCGAGAGCTTGAAGAGGGAAAAGAGCTTCAAACCTTCCCTCTCTATGTTCTCCCTACCTCCCTCCTCCCTGTCCACGACCGCAAAGACACCTATTACCTCAAGACCGGCTTCCCTGCATACTTTTACAGCCTTCAAAGATGAGCTTCCCGTTGTTACCACGTCTTCGAGGACAGCGACCCTCTCCCCCTCCTTCAAGAGTCCCTCTATCCACCTTCCCATACCGTGGTCTTTGGGTTCCTTCCTGACGACGAAGGGCTTTATCGGTCTCCCCTCTTGAAGGGAGACGAAGGAGACAGCGTACGCTATCGGGTCCGCTCCGAGGGTGAGACCTCCAGCCCCGTCAGGGTCGAAGTCTTTTAGAAGCTCAAACATGAGCTTTCCGACCAGCCAGACACCTTCGGGATCGAAGGTAACCTGTTTCAGGTCCACGTAATACCTGCTCAGCTTACCCGAAGACAGCTTGAAGACGGGTTCTTCGGAGACCTTCAGGGACCTTTCCTTTATCATCTCCTTTAGCCTCTCCCTTTCCATGGGCTAATATTTTAAGGTGCTGATCCTTTACCTTCTCTCCCTCCTCTACGGTGTTGGCGTCTATATGAGGAACTATCTATACGACAGGGGTCTCTTTAAGGTGAGAAAGCTACCCGTTCCCGTGATCTCCGTCGGCAACATCTCCTTGGGAGGTTCGGGAAAGACCTCTTTAGTTGTGTTCCTCGCCGAGGAGCTTTCCAAGGAGAGGAGGGTAGCGGTTCTTCTGAGGGGATATAAAAGGAAGACGAGGGGTCCTCTTATCGTTTCCGAGTGGGGGAGGGTCCTCGTCGGACCCGAAGAGGCGGGGGACGAAGCTTACATGATAAGCAGGATCGTTCCTGGGGTTTCGGTAGTCGTCGCCGAGGACAGGTTCGAAGGCGGGAAGATAGCTGTAGAAAAGCTAAGGGCTGAACTTATAATACTCGACGACGGCTTCCAGCACAGGAGACTGTGGAGGGACGTCGACGTAGTTCTCGTAAGGAAGAGGGACCTCGAAGACCTCCTCCTCCCCGCGGGGAGGCTGAGGGAACCCACCTCCTCTCTCAGGAGGGCGGACGCCCTCGTCCTTTCTTATCAGGAGATAGAACCCTTCGACATGGAGGCTGATGTTCCCGTCTTCAAGATGGAGAGGGTATTTGAAGGCTTCCTCGATACCGACTTCAGACTGCACCCCTTGGGGGAGCTTGAAGGTAAAGAGGTTGTAGCTTTTTGCGGTCTCGCTGACAACGAGCAGTTCTTTACGGTCCTTGAGAAGCTCGGAATAAAGGTGAAGGAAAGGAGGGGCTTTCCCGACCACTACCATTACAAGGATGTGAAGCTGAGGGAGGGCGAGATCTACGTTACGACCCTAAAAGACCTCGTGAAGCTTCCGAAACTCCCGAATATTTTCGCTCTCCACTTTTCGGTGAGGGTCCCCGGTCTCGTCAGCTTCATAAGGTCTCACTTATAATACTTCTTGCTTATCTGGGCGAGGTCCTCTCTGCAGTCCACATCCTCCCTGTCTATGTATTCCTTCATCTTCTTTATCGCCTCCTCTCCCGTGACGAGGTCCTTGAGGTCCCTCTCGAGGTTCGTAGGTTTCAGCTTCGCTATCCATCCCCTTCCGTAAGGGTCTTCGTTTATAAGCTCCGGGTTCTCGAAAAGCTCTTCGTTCCTCTCCACAACCTCACCCTCTATGTCCGCGGGTATGGGACCCGTCCACTTCCCGCTCTCCAAGGAGGCGACCGGTTTCCCCTTAGGCACGTGCCTTCCCGGTTTCTTTATCCTTATGTTAATTATCTTCCCAGCCCTCGCCTGACCTATGTCTGTGGCTCCGACGGTCACAGTCCCGTCCTCGTTTATCCTGAACCAGACCTGGTTCTCTATGTTGTAGTAAAGGTCTGGTGGGATTATACAGCCCCTGTAGACGGTCTCCTTAGCCATGGTCTACCTCCGTTTTAAGAATATGCTAATAAGATTATATCTTGGAGATGACCCTGATCTTAGAGGACTGCTCGAGTGTTGAGACGTAAGCGTAAGCCCTGAATATGTCAGCGTCCGCGGAAAAGACCCCGTGACCCTTCACGACGACGACCTTGAACTCTTTGAGAGCTTCGGAGAGGGCTTTTGCAAGCTCCTGGGAAGCTGAGGGTCTTTCGAGTTCGAGGACGGGAACAGCACCTAATACCTCCTTACCCTCCGAGTCTACGGGTTCTATGAATTTTTCGAAGAGGGAGAGGCTCACAGTATAGGGAGGGTGGGCGTGGACGACAGCCCTCTTTCCGGTGACTGTAATTATCCTCCTGTGGACGGGAAGCTCCACGGAAGCCCTCTCGTCGAGGAGGCTCTCATCCCAAAGGGGAACCTCGATTATGTCGTAGGGAGTAAGGGAGCCGAGGAAGGAGCCTGTCCTCGTGATGAGGAGCTTATCGCCGAGGGCTACGCTCAAGTTCCCGGACCTTCCCCCTACCAAACCTTCTTCGAAGAGGAGCCTTCCCACCTTTATGATGTCCCTTATTACACGCTCCATCAGAAGCCAAGCTCCTTCACAACACTGTCGAGATCGGGGGGAACGGTCACAGGCTCCTCGCAAACCTTCACAACAGTGTCCGGGTCTTTTAGACCGTTTCCCGTGAGCGTGCAGACCACCGTCTCACCGCCTTTGAAGAACCCTTCCCTTGTGAGCTTTATGAGTCCCGCAACGCTCGCAGCTGAAGCAGGCTCGCAGAATATACCTTCCGTGCTTGCTATCAGTCTGTAAGCGTAGAGTATCTCACCGTCGCTCACAGCATCTATCCTGCCCCCAGATTCCTGAGCAGCTTTCAGGGCGTTCTTCCAGCTGTAAGGGTTACCTATCCTGATGGCTGTAGCTATGGTTTTTGGGTTCTTTATGGGGTAGCCCTTCACTATGGGTGCTGCTCCCTCCGCCTGCCACCCCATCATCTTCGGGAGCTTTTCTATTTTCCCGGCTTTTTTGTATTCCTTGTATCCCCTCCAGTAAGCTGTTATGTTACCCGCGTTTCCTACCGGTATGAAGTGGTAGTCGGGGGCATCTCCGAGGGCGTCGCATACCTCAAAGGCTGCTGTCTTTTGCCCCTCTATCCTGTAAGGGTTTACCGAATTTACTATCTCCACGGGAAACATCTCCCCTATCTTCCTTACTATGTAGAGGGCGTCGTCGAAGGTCCCCTTGACAGCCAATACCTTTGCTCCGTATATCATAGCTTGGGAGAGCTTGCCTATGGCGACAGCACCCTTAGGAAGCAGGACGTAGGCTTTAAGTCCCGCCTTCGCAGCGTAAGCTGCGGCGGAAGCTGAGGTGTTCCCCGTAGAGGCACAGATCACAGCCTTCTTCCCGCTCTCCACAGCTTTGGAAATGGCTACCGTCATCCCCCTGTCTTTGAAAGAACCTGTCGGGTTCAAACCTTCGTACTTTAAGTAGATCTTCCCCTTGAAGCCTATGGCTCTTGCCAAGTTCTCCGCCTCTATGAGGGGCGTGTTCCCTTCGAGGAGCGTTATCACGGGGGTCGAGTCGTTTACGGGAAGGAACTCCCTGTAATGTTTTATAATCCCTTGCCAACAACCCATACCCGAACCCTCTAATTATAACTCCTCGTGGGGGATAATAAGTTCATGGACCTTGCGGGCTTTACCCTCTCCTATCTCCTCATAGCCTTTTCCGTCCTCTTAGCGAGGAAGGAGGGTTTAGGGAACGAGGGGGAGATACTGCTCTCTTCCTTGAGGAGCGCCCTCCAGCTTATTGTCCTCGGCTACCTCCTTAGATACCTCCTCGGCATATCCTCCCCGGTCGGGATCTTCGGGATAGCGGTCTTTATGGTCTTTATAGCCTCCATAGTCGCTTACGAGAGGGTAAGGCTAAAGGGTGTGTTCCTTACGAGCTTCCTATCCATAGGGACAGCCACCTTCCTCACGGTGGCTCCCCTTCTCCTCATAGGTGTCCTCGAGCCGAGCGCCCACCAGGTCATACCCTTTTGCGGTCTCATAGTGGGCAACTCATTGAACTCGGTTTCCCTCGCCTTCGACAGGTTCGTGGGTGAGGTGAGGGGGAGGAGGGAGGAGATAGAGGCTAAGGTAGCTCTAGGATCTTCCCTCAGGAAGGCTATGGAGGACGCCTTCAGGGACAGTCTGAGGGCTTCCCTTATCCCCAAGATAAACTTCATGAAGGCTGCGGGTCTCGTCCACATACCGGGGGTGGCGGTAGGCATGCTGATGGCTGGAGCTGATCCGATGGAGGCTGTCCTCTTTCAGGCTGTAATCCTCTATTCCCTCGTATTCGCCGGTCTTTCGGGGAGTATTTTGATGCTCTCCTTGAACTACAAAAAGGTCATGGGCTACCTCTGATTTCTTTGAGCCGGCTGTCTGTAAGGGACCGGTATGTATTGGACGGAGGGAGGTTGGGAACCCATGGGTTGCTCGTATAGGTCCATGAGTTCGTATACCTCTTCCGGAACATCCGTCTTGACGTTAAGGCCGAGTTCCCTCAGGTAGTCTACTGTGAGGGGGTAGTCGTGGGTGAACTTGCCCGTTGACAGCTCCTCCGCTATCCTCTCCGCCTTCTTCCTGTCCATACCCTTCGTTGTTAGGAGCTTCACGAGATACTCCCTCATCTGCCTTATCGCCTTTTCCGAAACGTCCGCGAGTATCAACGTTTGGTCCTCCACGTCCTTTATATCCTTCTTCTCGAGGACCTTCAGTATCGAAGCTGCAGGCATCTGACCTATCTGTGGATCTACGGGACCCAAAACCGCGTTCTCGTCCATTATTATCTCGTCCGCCGCGAGGGCTATCAGGGTCCCTCCCGACATGGCGTAGTGGGGGATTATGACCCTAACGGGTGCTTTGTGCTTCGCGAGGGCGTTTGCTATTTGGGTAGCTGCGAGGGCGAGACCTCCCGGCGTGTGGATTATGAAGTCTATGGGCATGTCTTCGGGCGTCATCCTTATGGCTCTTAGGACCCTCTCCGAGTCCTCTATGTTTATGAACCTGAAAACCGGTATACCGAGGAAGCCCATCGACTCCTGCCTGTGTATCATCGTGATCACCCTGCTCGACCTCTTCTCCTCTATTCTCCTTATCGCGCTCTCCCTGGCCCTCTGGAGAGCCATCTTCCTGAACCAGGGGTTTATGACGATGAAGAAGATAAGGAGGAACCAAAGTAGGTTGAACATGTAAGAGAAGGGATCGACCTGAGGCATTTTCTCCACCTCCTCTATTATTCCACTATTGCTTCAGCGTAAGCTTCCGCGCTGAAAGGTTGGAGATCCTCCGGACCCTCACCGACGCCGACGAGCTTTATGGGTATCCTAAGCTCCCTGCATATGGCGACGAGGGAGCCTCCCTTGGCGCTCGTGTCCAGTTTTGTAACGACTATGCCCGTGATTTCGAGGGCTTCCCTGAAGACCCTCGCCTGCTGGAGGGCGTTCTGACCGACCGTAGCGTCGAGGACGAGGAGAACCTCGGAAGGCTCGCCGGGAACGAGCTTCTCTATGACCTTCCTTATCTTCCTGAGTTCCCTGATCAGGGGTTCCTTGGTATGGATCCTGCCCGCTGTGTCGACGAGGACGAGGTCGCAGTTTTTCTTTAAAGCCTCCTCAACACCCCTGTATACAACGGAGGCTGGGTCTGACCCTTCCTCACCGCCAACAAAATCAGCCCCGGACCTCTCCGCCCAAATACGGAGCTGGTCGAAGGCTCCCGCTCTGAAGGTGTCAGCTCCGATGAGCAGGACCTTCTTCCCTTCCCTCACCCACCTCCAAGCGAGCTTGCCTATGGTCGTCGTCTTCCCCGAGCCGTTAACTCCGAGGAAGAGAAAGACCTTCGGTCTTCCCTCCCCCGGTCCTATTTCCCCTTCGCAGAACCTTACGGTCTCGAATATCTTCTCCTTGGTGATCTTTTTAAGGTCTTCGGAGTCCCTCACACCCCTCCTCTTCGCCTCCCTTTTTATCTCTTCGACGAGTTCGAGGGAGGTCCTCACCCCGACGTCCGCCCTCACGAGAACCTCCTCAAGCTCCTCAAAGAGGTCCTCGTCCACCTCCCTTCCCCTGAACAGGCTACTTATGGACACAGCCTCCCTCGTCTTTTTCAGACCTTCCCTCAATCTGCTTAAAAGCCCCTCTTTCCTTTCTTCTTCGAGCTTCCTTATCCTCTCCTCCAGCTCCCCCCTCCTGAATGGAGGGACCATTCCCAAAGCCCTTCTGTAAGCGGAAAGGGCTTCCTCCTTTCTACCCTCCTTTTCCAAGATCTCCCCGGCTCTTAAAAAGCTCTCCAGCTCCCCCGTCTTCAGATACTCCTCCACAGCCCGCTCCTTGTCTCCTACCTTCTCGCACACCTCCCCCCTCTCCTTCGCGGTCCCGACGTCCCCGAACCTGAGGAGAAGTTCGTAAGCCTTCTTGAACATACCCTCCTTGAGGTAGAGGTCGAAGAGGAAGCTCCTCAGATCCGGATCTTCTACACGTTTTTCGAGGAGATCTATAGCCTTCTTTACCTTCCCCTTTTTTGCAAGCTCGATTATGGCGCTCTTGTCCCCCTCTTCCGCCCTCCTCTCGAGTTCCGACTTTCTGAAGAAGAGCATAACAGAGTAATATCTTAAATGAGGTGGAGGTGAAGGTGGTAAAGTTCTACCCCTTCGAGATACCGGGAAGGAGGGGTGGACTCGTTGGCTACGCGGACGTCCGTGTCGGGGACATACTCATAAGGGGTGTGAAGCTCATGAGGAACAGGTTCGGTGGCTACTTCGTCCAGATGCCCTCAGCCCAGTCGGGAGATAGGACCTACGAGGTGGTCGAGGTCCTCTCGAGGGACCTCTTAGAGGAGATAAGGAGGAAGGTCGTGGATCTCTATAAGGAGAGGTTTAAAATATAGCCTTATGAAGCACCTCCTCACCTCCTTCGGCTACTTTATCGTTACCTTTATACTCTTCTCCGGCGTCGTCATATACGGTCTCTTTCACCTCGACGAGCCGAACCTCCTCTACTGGTCGGTTCTTTTAGTTTCGGGTGTTTTCTTTCTACTCGGTCTTGCGGGCATCCTGTATAAGGGTGTTTTAGAACTCGTGAACGACTACAGAAAGCACGGGAACATCCTCAACTTCCTCTACGACTTTTTCTCTTCTTTGAAGCTCGCCATATTTATTATGCTCCTCCTCGGCATATTCTCCATGCTCGGTTCCACATACATACAACAACTCCAGCCCTTCGAGACCTACCTCGACAGGTTCGGACCGACGAAGGCTGTCTGGTTCTGGAGGCTCTGGCTCACGGACGTATTCCACTCTTGGTATTACATAGTCCTTATAGTCCTACTCGCCGTGAACCTTACCGTGTGTTCTGTGAGGAGGCTACCGAGGATCTGGCGCCAGACCTTCGGCTCCGAGAGGGTAATGAAGCTCGACGAGAGGGCTGAAAAGCATCTGAGACCTGTCTCCGTTCCTCTCAAGGATCCCCAAAAACTCGTGAACCTCCTGATCAGGAAGGGTTTTAAGGTATACAAGGAGGAGGAAGGGGGGAAGGTTTACATATTCGCCGAGAAGGGAAAGTTTTCGAGACTCGGAGTTTACGTGGTTCACATAGCCCTTCTCGTTATAATGGCGGGGGCGCTCGTTGACGCCCTCTTCGGTATAAGGGGTTTCCTTCCCGTCCCCGAAGGTGAGACGAACAACATAATGCTCGTCGGTCCAGAGGACAAGAGGTACAGGTTACCTTTCGAGGTCCGTCTCAAGGAGTTCAGGATAATCTCTTACGGTGAGGAAGCCCTCGAAAAGGGGAAGAGGGTGGCGGAGAAGTTCAAGGACGCTGTCGCCTCTTACAGGAGCTACATAGAGATATACAACAGCGGACACAAGGTGGCGGAGGGGACGGTCGAGGTTAACGATCCCTTCGTCTTCAGGAGCTACAGGATCTTTCAAGCTTCCTACGGGCTGACGGGCGGTGTGAAGGAGATGGGAGTTATAGTTGTCGACAAGAACCTTGCAGAAAAAGATCCTGAGAAGGCTATAGTCGGAAGGTTCGTCGTCAGAAGCGGTGAGGTCACCGAGTTCAAAGACATGCTCGTCTCTGTCGAGAGGGTGATACTCAACGTCCACAACCCTCAAGCGGGTTTCGACGGTGAACTCGCCCCCGCTGTGGTCCTGAAAGTTCTCAGAAACAGGAAGGACTACAACGTTCCCGTGGTCTACGACCCGAGGCTCACCGTCTTCGTATATTCGGAGGTGGAAAAGCTAAGGGAGTTTCCCTACGTCTTCTTCATGGACGGGTTCGTCCCCCAGTTCTTCTCAGGTTTTCAGGTCTCCTACCACCCCGGCGCTAACATAATATGGGTAGGCTCCGCCCTCCTCGTCTTGGGCATGGCACTCGCCTTCTACACGGTCCACAGGAAGGTCTGGGTGAGGATAGAGGGGGAAACCGCCAAGATAGCGATCTACTCCCATAAGTTTAAGAAGGAGTTTTCCGAGAGCTTCCTGAAAGAAATAAAAGCTCTGAGCGGTTAAAGGGTTTCACTTTGAGGACGAAATAGATAGAAGATGAGGGGCAGTCTGATCTTAAAGACCGGCTCCGTCCTGCTCGTTCTTCTCGTCCTCACGGTAGGTATAGTCGCTTACTTTTTCAGGAAAAGCACGATAGAGAGTTCCAGGGAGACAGCCCAGATAGTGGCAAAGCTCGTCGAGAACACACTCACCTCCTTCATGGTAATGGGAACGATGGACAGAAGAGACGTGTTCTTAGACAGGATAAAGGAGATCTACACGATAGAGTACGTGAGGGTCATAAGGGGAGAAGCTGTTATAAGGCAGTTCGGGAAGGGAAGCAGGAACGAGGAACCTATAAAGGACATAGAGAAATTAGTCCTCGAAACGGGTAAGGTGGCGGAGAGGGTCCTCGAGAGCAAAGAAAAGGTCCTCTACGAACTCGTGATACCTTACAGGGCAACCTCAACCGGAAGGGTGAACTGCATGGCTTGCCATAAAGTAAAAGAGGGTGAGGTCCTCGGTGCTATTAGCCTTGCGGTCGATCTCACCCACAAGAGGAGGGAAGGTTTTATGACGCTCACCGTATACGGTGGTGTTGCGGGAGCCTTATTCCTCTTCCTCTTCTGGATAATCATGAGGCACTTCCAACCTTACTCCAAGCTGTTTCAGGAGCTGAGGATACTGCTGAGAAGCTACAGAGAAGGAAACTTCAGGGAGAGGGTGAACGTGGACCTCGAGGACGAAGCCGGGGACCTCGCGAAGGAGATAAACACGGTGGGTGAGACCCTCGACAGAACTTTGTCGAACATAAGGGAGAAGGTCTCGATGCTGATAGGCTACTCCGTTATGGAAACGGAGAACGCTCTAAAAGACACGGAGAAGATAGTGGAGGAACTCGCGAAGATATCCCACTTCAAAAGGGCTATAGAGCAAGACCTCAGGAAGGACGACATATACGCGAGGATAGAGACGGTCCTTTCCGACTACATGAGCCTCGACAAGTTCTCCATATACGAGGTGGACGAGAGGAAGAACGCCATGAAGGTAATTTCGGTTCAGGGAGAGAAGCTCTGGTGTTCCGAGATAATCCTCGAGAACGCGGACGAGTGCAGGGCAAAGAGGACGGGAGAGGACGTAGATTCGGCTGAGTTCCCCTGCATATGCCCGAGGTTCGCCTTCAACGAACTCTGCTCTACCAAAGGCATTCAATACTACTGCATACCCGTGAACATAGGCGGGAAGGTGGGGAACGTCGTTCAGATAGTTTACGAGAAGGAGATGGACATGTTCATAAGGATGATAATCCCGTATATAAAGGGCTACCTTCAGGAGGCGTCTCCCGTCTTAGAGTCAAAGAGCCTCATGGAACTTCTAAAACAGCAGTCCTACGTAGACCAGCTTACCGGACTCTACAACAGGAGGTTCCTCGAGGAGATAGCGGACAAGATCTCAGCTCAGATAAAGAGGAGGGGAACCATGCTCGGTGTACTAATGATAGACATAGACTTCTTTAAGGAGGTGAACGACACATACGGTCACGATGTGGGCGACAGGGTCCTCAAAGAGATAGCTCAGGTTGTAAAGAGTTCGGTTAGGGAGGCTGACTACGTGATAAGGTTCGGGGGAGAGGAGATCCTTGTTCTCCTCATGGACGTGAAGGAGGGGATGTCCGAAGAGGTAGCTGAGAAGATAAGGAAGAACGTGGAGAACAAGGCGATAGAGTTTTCGGGAGGTGTAATAAAGAAGACTGTGAGCGTCGGTGTCTCCGAGTTCCCAAAGGACTGCGAGGGGAAGATATGGAAGTGCATAAAGTTTGCGGACGTTGCCCTCTACAGGGCTAAGGAGGAGGGGAGGAACAGGGTGGTGAGGTTCACACCCGACATGTGGGTGGGAGAGGAGTACTGAAGTTGACAAAGATATACTCAAGAAATATTATATAGGCAATTGAGGAGGTGAGAGATGGTAAGCGAGAACCTCTTTTCAGCCAAGTCCTTAGAGTATATAGAAAGGGCGAAGGAGATAGCGAAGGAGCTTGGAGACTCCAAAGTGGACACGGACCACCTGCTCCTTTCTCTCCTCTCCGACGAAAGCTCACCCTTAGTTAAGTTCCTCGAAAAGAGGGGTATAGAGAGGAAGGAGTTTTTAAAGAAGGTGAGGGAATATCTCGAGAGCTTAAGATCTCAGATAGAGAAGGCTGTCGAGCAGGAAGCGAGGCACCTCATAAACCTAAGGTCCCAGATAATGGAGGTGAAGTCGAACCTCGGAAACATACAAACGGAGCTGGAGAGGATAAGGAGAACAAAGGAAAGACTCCTCAGGGAACTCGAAACAGCGAGGAGATACGGAGACTACTGGACTGCGGAATCTTTAGAGCTTGAGCTGAGGCAGATCCAAGCGATCGAGGAAAATTACAAGCGCCAGATAGAGAGCGTAGAAAGGAGCCTCTCTTCAGTCTTCAAACCGGAAGACGTTAGAGCCTTCCTCGAAAACAGGATATCCATAGACGGACTCATAAGGAGGGCTGTCGAGACCTCCTCTTTACTCGAGCAGATAAAGGAGATCGGAATTTCCCCCGACAGGGTAATGGACAAGATAGCGGAAAAGGTCTTCGGCAAAAAGCCAACCTTTGACTACAGCGAATACCTCACGAGGGTCCTCGAAAACTCTCAAAACAGGGCTGTGTCGGAAGGGGACACCCAAGTCCAGCCCTCCCACATATCCGCGGAACTGATCTCCGCAAAGGACACCGTAGGGGGTAGATTAATAAATCAGGTCTTGGGAGGTGAAAAAGAGATGAAGGACGTGGGTAAAGAGCTAAAAGAAGAGGAGAAGTCTCCTTTGGAGAGGTTCGGGGTGAACCTCACCCAACTCGCAAGGGAGGGGAAGCTCGACCCTGTAATAGGAAGGGAGCGTGAGATAAACCAGCTCGTAGAGGTTCTTCTGAGGAGAACGAAGAACAACCCGGTCCTCGTCGGGGACCCGGGAGTCGGGAAGACAGCGATAGTGGAGGGTCTCGCCCAGAGGATAGTGGGGAAAGAAGTTCCCCCGGAGCTTCAGGACAAGGAGATATGGGCTATAGACATGGCTACGCTCCTTGCAGGTTCAAAATACAGGGGAGAGTTCGAAGAGAGGATGAAAGCTCTCCTCGAAGAGGTAAAAGAAAAGGGGAACGTCATCCTCTTCATAGACGAGATCCACACGATAGTGGGAGCTGGGAAAGCTGAAGGTGCTGTTGATGCTGGAAACATAATGAAGCCGGCACTCGCGAGGGGAGAGATAAGGGTGATAGGCGCTACGACGGTAGACGAATACAGGAAATACATAGAGAAGGACCCGGCTTTAGAGAGGAGGTTCCAGCCCATATACGTGGAGGAGCCGACGGTAGAGGAGACGGTCGAGATATTAAAAGGTCTGAGACCGAGACTCGAAAAACACCACAAGGTCAAGATCTCCGACGAAGCGATAGAGGCAGCTGTCAAGCTCACCAAAAGGTTCGTCACCTTCAGGAAGCTACCCGACAAAGCGATAGACGCCTTGGATCAAGCCTCCGCAAGGAAGAAGCTCTCGGTAGTAGCTGTCCCGCCCGAGATACAGGAGATAGACAGGAAGATAAAGGCTCTCGACGAGGAGATAGTAAAGGCTAACCTCGAAGGGAACTACGAGAAGGAGGCACAGCTAAAGGTCCAGAAAGCCCAGCTCGAAAAGGAAAGGAGAAAGCTCGCAGAGAAGCTGGGAGGCACGGACCTCAAGATACAGGAGATAAAGAAGAGGATAGAAGAACTCGACAAAGAGATACTGAAAACTGCGGAGGAGGGTGACTACGAAAAGGAAGCCCAGCTCAAGATAGAGAAGGTGAACCTCGAAAAGGAGCTGAAGGCTTTAGAGTCTAAGAAAGCCAAGGACCTCATAGTCACGTGGGACGACGTGGCTCAGGTGGTCTCCGAGTGGACGGGCATACCTGTCACGAGACTGAAAGAGGAAGAGATGGAAAAGCTCCTCAAACTCGAAGAGGAACTCCACAGGAGGGTGGTGGATCAGGAACATGCGGTAAAAGCCGTTGCGGAGGCGATAAGGAGGGCGAGGGCTGGGCTAAAAGACCCGAAGAGACCGATAGCGAGCTTCCTATTCTTAGGACCCACGGGAGTCGGAAAAACCGAACTTTCCAAAGCTCTCGCTGAACTTCTCTTCGGCGAAGAGGAAGCCATGATAAGGCTCGACATGTCCGAGTTCAAAGAAGAACATTCCGTTGCCAAGCTGATAGGCGCACCTCCCGGATACGTGGGTTACGAGGAAGGAGGGAAGCTAACAGAAGCGGTAAGGAGAAAACCTTACTCGGTAATACTCCTCGACGAGATAGAGAAGGCTCACCCGAGGGTCTTTGACCTCTTCTTGCAGGTCCTCGACGACGGGAGGCTAACCGACTCCCACGGCAGGACGGTAGATTTTAGGAACACGGTTATAATAATGACCTCAAACATAGGCTCTCAATACCTCCTCAACATACCGGTTGATGCGAGCGAAGAGGTGGTAGAGAAGGAGTTCGAAAAAGCCAAAGGGAAGGTCCTCGAGGAACTCAAGATGTTCTTCAGACCCGAGTTCCTAAACAGGATAGACGAGGTGATAGTCTTCAAGCCCCTC
>WFYM01000175.1 GCA_015490115.1 Aquificaceae bacterium | reverse complement strand
CAAGAGACCCTTATCAGTCGTGTATATCTTGGTTTTTGTATTACTTAACACCACCTGAGCTATCCACGAATCCTCCTATCTGTCAAACCCGCATACACAGGTCTACCTCTCCGTCTGCATAGACCTATGCTGAATAAACCAGCAAAGCGCCGAGCATTTTACCTAACTAATAGAACTATTTCTTGCCGAAGGTACTCTATGCCATTGGTGAACTTTTAGTCCTCGGAGGAGACGAAGTAAAAGAAAACTTCCTTAGCTCCTCTGGAGAGAAGTTCGGAGGCTACCGAGACCGCGGTCGCTCCCGTCGTGACGACGTCGTCGAAGACGAGTATCCTCTTCCCTCTCACCTCACCAAGCTTCGAGGGTGCCACCCTGAAGGAGCCTGCAACCACCCTTCTTCTCTCCTCACCCTTCCATGAAGCGAGGGGTTTTGAGTGCTTTACCCTGACGAGGACCTTTTTAAACTCCACACCCGCACCTTTTAACATCTCCTCGTTCTGGTCAAAACCCCTGCCCCATAGCCTGAAGATGTGAACGGGAACGAAGGTAACAACCTCAGGCTCCACCTCTTTTACGAAGGCTCTAAGATCAGGTGAAAGGGCTTTACCGAGACGCCTCGCCAGCGGAAGGACTTGTTTGAACTTGACGAGCTTTATGATCTCACCGACGGAGCCTCCATACCTTCCGAAGACCCTATACCCTTTGACTGGACCAAGGTCTTTGTCAACCCCGACCCTTTCAGGCTCTATACTCCCGAGACAGCTTTCGCAGACGAAACCTTGATCCTCCGAATCCGCAAGGGAACCGCAAAGGACACACGTTCCCTCCGATAGACGGAGAAGGTCCAAAACCCTCCCGAGCATATGCTAAAATGAAACCATAAAATAGAAGGGAGGGTGACATGAAGAGGGAGGAAAGGGCAGGTCTTTTCGACTACGTGGTCCTCGCTTTTGTCCTCGCAGGCTCGGTATACCTCCTCCTTACGGGCTACCCTTTCAACCTCAGCTCCAGGTATCCCTTCTTAGAGCTTGAGACCTTCAGGTTCTTAGCTGTCGCTTCCTTGATCGGTGGAGCTTTCTACACCCTCTACGTTGTCTCAAGCTCTTTCTTGAGTTCGGTGAGGAGGCTCGAGAACTTCCTGAGAACCGGAAGGAGAGATTTATGAAGAAGGGTAAGGTCCTCATACTGGGGAGCGGTCCTAACCGCATAGGTCAGGGTATAGAGTTCGACTACGCCTGCGTCCATGCGGTCTTCGGCGTCCAAGAGGAGGGATACGAAGCGGTCATGATAAACTGCAACCCGGAGACGGTCTCGACGGACTACGATACCGCTGACAAGCTCTATTTCGAGCCTGTCGTCCTCGAACACGTCCTCGCGGTAATAGAGAGGGAAAAACCGGACGGCGTTATGCTCCAGTTCGGGGGTCAGACTCCCCTCAAGATAGCCCTTCAGCTGAAGGAGGAGGGTGTGAGGATACTGGGAACACAGCCCGAAAGCATAGACAGGGCGGAGGACAGGGACCTCTTCAGGAGGCTCATCATAGAACTCGGTCTCAAACAACCTGAAAGCGGGACAGCGAGGAGCCTCGAGGAAGCCCTCAAAGTAGCTGAAAAGATAGGCTACCCTGTCCTCGTGAGACCCTCCTACGTCCTCGGCGGTAGGGCTATGAAGATAGTTTACGACGAAGAGGACCTGAAAGCTTACCTCGAAGAGGCTGTAAGTGTGAGCTACGAGAGACCCATACTCATAGACAAATACCTTCAGGACAGCGTGGAACTCGACGTGGACGCGGTCGCGGACGGGGAGGAGGTCCTCATAGGTGCTGTGATGGAGCATATAGAAGAAGCCGGGGTTCATTCGGGAGACAGTGCAGCTTCAATACCCCCTTACTCCCTGAGAGAGGAGGTGGTCGAGGAGGTGAAGCGCCAGTCCAAGCTTATAGCGAAAGCCCTTCAGGTAAAGGGTCTCATAAACCTCCAGATGGCTGTTTCAAACGGGGAGATCTACATACTCGAGGTGAACCCGAGGGCTTCGAGGACCGTCCCCTTCGTCAGCAAGACGATAGGATACCCCCTCGCAAAGATAGCTGCGAAGGTGGGTGTGGGAAGGAAACTCAGGGAACTCGTCCCTGAAGTGTTCGAACGCTTGGAAAAGGGAGAAGCCCACTTTTGCTCCGACTTCATGAGGAGAGATGCGAAGATATGGAGCGTAAAGGAAGTGGTCTTTCCGTGGAACAGGTTCCCTGAGGTGGACCCGGTCCTCGGTCCCGAGATGAAAAGCACCGGTGAGGTGATGGGTATAGACGAGGACTTCGGACTCGCCTTCTACAAGGCTCAGCTCGCAGCCGGGAACAGACTACCCCTCGAGGGAAACGTCTTCATAAGCGTCGCTGACAGGGACAAAGAGAAGGTGGTTGATCTTGCGGAAGGCTTTATAAAGCTCGGCTTTTCTATCTTAGCAACCACCGGAACCCACAGGTTCCTGAGCGGTAAGGGTATACCTTCGAGGCACGTCCTCAAGATCTCCGAGGGAAGACCCCACGTGGTGGACATGATGAAGAACGGTGAGGTCCACCTCGTGATAAACACACCTTCCGGGAAGAGGGAGGTGAGCGACGCCTACTTCATAAGGAGGACAGCTGTCCAGCACAGGATACCCTACACGACCACCGTTAGGGGGGGATACGCCATGCTGAGGGCTATAGAGAGCTACAAAAAGCTGAGGGAAAGGGGTGAGGGCTTGAAGATATACGCCCTACAGGACCTCCACAGCTCTGTATGAGCTTCTTACGTTAGGACCGCAAAGGACAGCTTTGAAGCCCAAAGATCTCGCTATCTCCTCAAGCTCCCTGAACTCCTCTTCCCTATAATACTTGACCACCGGGTGGTGCCTCAAAGAGGGCTGGTAATACTGACCTATCGTGAGGAGGTCGCAGTCTACACTCCTCAGATCCTCCATGACCTTCACGATCTCCTCCTTCGTCTCGCCGAAGCCTACTACGATGGCTGACTTCGTTATGAGCCTTTTTTCAATTTCTTTTGCACCCTTCAGGAGTTCCAAACTCCTCCTGTAGTCAGCCCCTCCCCTCACCCTCGGGTATAGCCTCGGGACCGTCTCTACGTTGTGGGCAAAAACGTCGGGACCGGCAAGAACCACGGTCTCGAGAGCCTCTCTCTTCCCTAAGAAGTCGGGAACGAGGACCTCCACCTTTACGTTAGGGATGTTTTCCTTAAGGACCTTTATGCAGGAGGCGAACTGGGAAGCTCCCCCGTCCGGAAGGTCGTCCCTCGTGACCGAGGTTATGACGACGTAGGAAAGACCGAGAACCTTCACAGCTTCGAGTAATCTGTAGGGTTCCTCGGGGTCCGGCGGTCTCCCCTTTCCCCTCTTTACGTTGCAAAAGGAACAGCTTCTTGTGCATCTGTCACCCAGTATCATGAACGTTGCCGTTCCCGAGCCGAAGCACTCGGATATGTTGGGACACCTCGACTCCTCGCAGACGGTGTTGAGACGCGTTCTTCTTAAGATCCTCTTTACCCTGTGGACCTCGGAGAGCCTCAAGAGGGGCTTCATGAGATTAAATTAAATTACCATGGGCTACGTGGACATAGAACCTGAGCAGATATACGAGTTCGAGAGTAAGGTCCTCGTCGACGTGAGGAGTCCTCAGGAGTTCAAAGAGTTCCACATACCCGGTGCTGTCAACGTTCCCCTCTTCGAGGACGAGGAGAAGAGGATCATAGGTCACGTCTACAGAACGAAAGGGGAGGAGGAGGCGAGAAAGCTCGGAGAGGAGATAGCCCTCAAAAAGATCAGGGACATGGCGGAGAAAGTAAGGAGGCTAAAAGAGGAGTTCGGGAACGTCATAGTCTACTGCTGGAGGGGGGGTATGAGGAGCAAGGGTTTTTGCGAAGCTATGGCGAGCTTCGGCATAGAAACCTACAGGCTGAGGGGAGGCTACAGGGCTTACAGGAACTTCATCCTAAAGGACATGGAGAGGCTCCTCGAAGGGAAGAGGTTTGTGGTCATAACGGGGAAGACGGGTGTGGGGAAGACGAAGGTCCTCAGGATACTGAAAGGTAGGGGAAGACCCGTTATAGACCTTGAGGGTCTCGCCATGGACAGGGGTTCCGTCTTCGGGAGCGTCGGAATAAAGGGGAGCGTCTCCCAGAAGATGTTCGACTCCTTACTCTACGAGGAGCTAAGAAACATAAAGGGGGACCTTCTACTCGTCGAGGACGAGAGCAGGTGGATAGGTAGGGTCCACATACCTGAACCCTTCTGGAGGAAGAAGGAAGAAGGACTTTACGTGGAGCTTACAGCCTCCCTCGAGACGAGGGTGAGGAACATAATCGAGGAGTACACGTCTTCGGAGGGTTGGGAGGAAGAGGCAAAAATTGCACTCTTCAGGATAAAGAAATACCTCGGACCCCAGAAGTTCTCCTACGTCTTGGGGAAGTTCGAAGAGGGAGACTACGAAGAGGTGGTGAGGTTTTTAATAGAGGAATACTACGACAAGAGATACAAGCTCTTCGGGAAGCCTGTATTTACCTTGAGCGCCGACGATCCGGAGAGGTGTGCCTCCCAGCTCGAAGAGCTTATCGAGAGGATCCATGAGGGTCAGGTTCAGGATATCGGTGTCGAGGGGAAGTAAGAGGTTAACAAAGAGGGACCTCGAAGGGGAAAAGGACCCCCTGCTTGTCGGTATCAGATACGTGACCGAGTTCAAGTATTTGGAGGCGACGAAGTGGCTCATGCTCTCTGAGGACTGCTGGGAGAAGTTCCTTCTCCTCGGACTCCTCAACGTAGCCCTCGGTCAGGAGGAGCAGGGGAGGGAGTTCCTCTCTATGGCGGAAGGGAAAAGGAGGAGGACTGACCTCTCCTTTTTCGTGGAAAAGCCCGAAGAAGGTAAGAGGAAAGAGGTAAGGAGCGTCACGGACCTTTGTGGCATACTTTAAAGCTATGGGGGTGAAGATAATCCTTATTGTCCTCGACGGACTCGGGGGTCTTCCCGTAAAGGAGGGGAAGACCGAGCTTGAGATTGCTAAAACTCCGAATCTCGACAGGCTCGCCCGCATCTCAGCTACCGGACTCCATATACCGGTCGATCACGGTATAACTCCGGGGAGCGGTCCGGGACACCTCGCCCTCTTCGGCTACGATCCCTTAAAGCACAAGATAGGGAGGGGAGTCCTCGAAGCCCTCGGACTCGGTCTCGAACTCAAAGAGACCGACATAGCTGTGAGGGGAAACTACGCGACCGTCGAGTACAGGAACGGAAGACCCGTCGTCGTCGACAGGAGGGCTGGGAGGATACCCACAGAAGAGAACAGGAGGATAACGGAGAAGATAAGCAAGGAGATAGGGAAGATAGACGACGTGGAGGTGAAGATAGCACCGGGCATGGAGCATAGGGTAGCCCTCCTCTTCAGGTTCCCGGAGCCTCTCCCCGAAGGTAGCGATAAGGTAAAGGATACGGACCCTCAGAGGACGGGTGTAGAACCCCTCGACCCGGTCCCCGAAACCCCTGAAGCTGAAAAGGTTGCAAGGGTGGCGAAGGAGCTGGTAGGGAGGGTGGCAAAGATAATAAAAGATGAGCCGAGGGCTAACTACATGCTCCTGAGGGGCTTCTCGAAAAAGCCCGAGCTGGAGAGCTTCGAGGAGAAGTTCGGTCTCAAAGCCTGCTGTATAGCGGTCTACCCCATGTATAAGGGTCTCGCAAGCTTGGTGGGTATGGAAGTGGTAAGGTTCGAAGGGAAGAGCTTGAGGGACCAGATAAATGTCCTCAAAAAAGTTTGGGAGAGCTACGACTTTTTCTTCCTCCACATAAAGGGGACCGACTCCGCGGGTGAGGACGGTGACTGGGAGAGGAAGGTAAAGGTGATAGAGGAGTTCGACAGCCACCTTCCCGAGATCCTCGACCTCGGACCCGACGTCCTCGCCATAACTGGAGACCACTCGACACCCTCCATCTTGAAGTCCCACTCTTGGCACCCCGTTCCGCTCCTCATCCGCTCCCCTTACGTCCTCGGGGGGACCTCCTCCCGCTTCACCGAGAGGGAGTGCTTAAAGGGTGAGATCGGCATAATCCCCGGGAAGAAGATCATGAACCTTCTCCTTGCCCACGCTCTGAAACTTGACAAGTTCGGAGCTTAAGATGGAGGTGAGGGCTTTCCTCTGGAGAGGGGATCACCTGCTCCTTTTGGATCAGAGGAGGCTCCCGGAGGAGGAGGTCTGGCTCGAACTGAGGGACCACCTTCAGGTGGCGGAGGCTATAAAAGGTATGGCGGTGAGGGGTGCGCCCGCGATCGGTTGCGTCGCAGCTTACGGGTATCTCCTCGGGGTGAGGTCAGGTCAAGACCCGAAGGAGGTGAGGAGAGTCCTTGAGAGGACGAGACCTACAGCCTACAACCTCTTCTACGCCCTCGACAGGATGGAGAAGGCTCTCCTTGAGGGTAGGGACCTCGAGGAGGAGGCGAGGTCCATAGAGAGGGAGGACTACGAGGCTAACGTGAGGATGGGAGAGTTCGGGAACACTCTTGTTCCCCAAAAGGCGAAGATACTTACCCACTGCAACACGGGAGCTTTGGCTACAGCGGGATGGGGGACAGCCCTCGGGGTGGTGAGGACGGCGAAGAGGTCCGGGAAGGAGATCCACGTTTGGGTCGACGAGACGAGACCTTACCTTCAGGGTGCGAGGCTGACAGCTTGGGAGCTTCTGAAGGAGGGGATACCCCATACCCTGATAACGGACTCAACGGCGGGCTTTTTGATGAGGAGGGGTGAGGTGGACCTTATCCTCGTCGGAGCGGACAGGATAACGGCGAGGGGAGACGTCGCAAACAAGATAGGGACCTACTCCCTATCCGTCTTAGCGAAGGTTCACGGAGTTCCCTTTTACGTAGTCGCTCCCTCTTCTACCTTCGACCTCTCAATACGGTCGGGAGAGGAGATACCGATAGAGGAAAGGAGCGAGGAGGAGCTAAAGACATGCGGCGGTAAAAGGATAGCTCCCGAAGGGACGCCTGCATATCACATCGCCTTCGACGTCACCCCGGCGGAGAACATTACAGCGATAATAACCGAGAAGGGGATCATAAGCCCGGTAACGGAAGAAAATGTAAGGAAATGCCTCTCCTGAGCGTCAGGATGAGGGCTTCCTTGGAAGGCAGGCACGTCTCGGGAGCGGAGAGGATAGTCCGGGAAGACGAGGTAGAAGAAACTGTTACCGAGCTTCTCGGAAGACCGAAGGAGTTCGACGAGGTGGTGATCACGGTGGAGAAGTTAGAAAGCGTTGAGCTGATAGATGAAGCTCTCCCCGTCGAGTCTTACAGTTTCGGTAGCGTGAAGGAGGCGAGGGAGTTCGCCCTCAAGATCCTCGTCGAAGCCGGTGTTCCCGAAAGTATAGCGAGGAAGGCTGTCCTTCTGCTCTCGGAGGGACCCTCACCTTCGGGGGGTGTTATGAGGGGAGCTGTCGTCATGGACGTGGAGACGGGAGAGAGGCTCGAACCCGACAAGGAAAGGGGTATAAGGACGGTGAGGGTTGACTGGGAGGACAGAAAGAGGGTGAGGGAGGAAATTCTAAGAGCTGGCTACACGGAGAGGACGGTGGATGCCCTCGCCATAGCGACGAAGAATATCTACTGCGGTGCGGTTGCGGAACTTTGCTGGAGCGACGACCCTCAATACGTAACCGGCTACGTAGCTACCCAAAGGAGAGGCTACGTCAGGATAACTCCCTTGAAGGAGAGGGGAGACCCGATCGGAGGCAGGGTATACTTCATCAGGAGGGAGGACTTCGGGAGGTTCGTAGAATGCGTCGAAGGGCGAGCCTTTCTTATAAGAAGGTTGCAGCCCTCCTCGCCCTCATCATAAGTCCCGTAGTGTTCATAGGTCTTCCTTTAAGGGCAGCCTTCTCCGAGTGGTTCATAGAGTGGGAGTATTCAAAGCCCGACTTTCCCGAAGACCCTTACGGCATGGAGAGGGAATACAGGGAGTATCTCGCAAAGCTCGGGCTGAAGGCTGTCACAACCTCTGAGGGTATGGAGGAGTTCAGGAGGGCTAAGCTACCCGACGGGAGGAGAGCCTTCAACGAGAGGGAGATAAAGCACATGGAGGACGTAAGGGAAATTTTGAAGGTCACCTTTCCCGTGATCTACGTCTCCGTGCCAGTCTTTCTGTTCTTACTTGTTCTCACGGGTAGCCTCTCCGCAGCCGGGAAGGTCCTTGTGGGAGGTTCCCTGATAACGCTTGGCATTTTGGCTCTTGTTCTTGCCTTCTCGCTCATAGATTACGAGCTTGC
>WFYM01000174.1 GCA_015490115.1 Aquificaceae bacterium | reverse complement strand
GGTTATGATGATCTTGAGGTTCTAATGCAGAGGATACTCGAGATAAGGGAAGGGATACCGAGGGGTATAAGGATGGACCTTGCCCTCTTTTCCCTCTACGCACTTATGGAGGTCCGATCATGAATTACATAAAGGTGAGGAGCCTCGACACTAACAAGATAGGGATCCTCGAAGGTTGCGACGAAGACCTGAGGAGGAACGAACTCGTGGTAGTCGACTCCGAAGAGAAGGGAGAGGACGTGGTGAGGGTCTTAGGAGTCTCCAAGGAGGGGAACACACCCATCAGGTTCAGATACTTGAGAAAAGTAACGAGGAGGGATCTCCAGAGGATGAGGAGAAACGAAAAGGAGAGCAGAAGAGCTTTTAACATATGCAGGGAGAAGATAAAGGAACACGGTCTCGAGATGCACCTCCTCAAAGCTTACGTTCCCCTCAACGCAAAGAAGATATTTTTTTACTACACAGCTGAGGAGAGGGTGGACTTCAGACAGCTCGTCAGGGACCTCGCGAGGATATTCAAAAAGCGCATAGAGATGAGGCAGGTTGGGGTAAGGGACGCTGTCCAGATACTGGGATGGGTCGGTATGTGCGGGGATATTCCTTGCTGTCTCAGGTTCCTCGAGAGCTTCGAGTCCATATCCTTAAAGGACATAGAGGTCCAGAACCTTCCCCTTTCCCCCTCCAAGTTCACCGGACCTTGCGGGAGGCTGGTCTGCTGTATGGCTTTCGAGAGGGAGAACTACCTCGTTAAGAACCTCCTTCCCCCGGAGGATACAGAACTCTGCGTAGACGGGGTAACTTACAAGGTCCTCGAGGTAGACCCTATAAGGTGGCTGATCACGGTGGAGTCGGAAGGGAAGAAGAGGGAGATACCGATAGGTGACGTTCTCCCGAAGGGCTACGAGAAAGCCTTAAGCTCCTGCAGGATGTGTTCCGGTTGCGTCAACGGGGAAGGTTATGAGACTGCTATCAGTAATTGAGGGAGAGCTGAACCTTCTCTTTCTCTTTGAGCTTGAGGACGGGAAGAGGATAGAGGCTGTCCTCTACAGGGGAGATACCCTCTGCGTTTCAACGCAGGTCGGTTGTCCCGTAAGGTGCATCTTTTGCGCTTCGGGAAGGGAGGGGCTTTTCAGGAACCTCACCCCTCAAGAGATACTGGAGCAGTTCAGGATAGTGAACAGATTCTTTCCCGTCCGCAGGATAGCAGTCGCCGGCATAGGGGATCCTCTCCTGAACTGGGACAGCGTCAAGGAAGCCTTTTGGGATTTCAAGGGGATGGGTCTTAAGGTCTCCTTCTACACAGCGGGCTTTCCCCCCGAGAGGCTGAGGGAGCTTCTCCGCCTTCCCCACTCGGGAGTTACCGTCTCGATCCACTCGGCTGACCCCACTTTGAGGAAGAAGATGATGCCCCACGCTGGGGACCTCGGAGACACCCTCCGCGTCCTCGAGGAGGAGCTTCCCAAGATGTCCAAGAAAAGGAGGAACAGAATAAGCTTAGCCTACATGCCGATAAAGGGTTTAAACGATTCGGACGAGGAGGTGGAGAGGATAGGTAGGCTCGCGAGGAGGCTCGGAGTTAGCGTCACACTCCTCTACTATAACAGGGTGAGCGACTTCGAACCTGTAGATCCCGCAAGGTATGAGGAGATCTTCTTAAAGCTCAGGTCCATGGGTGTTAGGGTTACACTCTCGACGAGGTTCAGGAGGGACAGGGTCGGGGGTTGCGGGACGCTTTTAGTAAACAGGGAGGTTTTGGTATGAGGGTGGTAGCTGTAGGAGGAGGGACGGGACTCTCGACGCTCCTCAGGGGTCTCAAGAGGGAGGTCGGGGAAACCATAAAGGAGCTTACGGCGATAGTCACGGTCGCGGACAGCGGGGGTAGCACTGGAAGGATAAGGAAGATATACAACATACCCGCACCGGGGGACATAAGGAACTGCATAGTAGCCCTCTCCGACAGCGAGGAGATAATGAGGGAACTCTTTCAGTTCAGGTTCAAAGGGGAGGGACTCGAGGGTCACGCCTTCGGAAACCTCTTCTTAACAGCCATGACCGAGATAACGGGGAGCTTCTTAGAGGCTGTGAAGATAACGAGCAGGATACTGAGGACCAAAGGGGAGATAATACCCTCGACTGTAACGGACGTCCAGCTCGTTGCCCGCTTCTCCGACGGAGAGGTCGTTGAAGGGGAGGAGAGGATAACCGAATACGGGAAGGAGAAAGGGGTGAGGATAGAGGACATATGGATAGAGCCGAGGGACGCCCAAGCTCCCATAGACGCTATAGGTTCGATAGAGACCGCTGACATAATCCTCTTCGGTCCGGGTAGCCTCTTCACGAGCATAATACCGAACCTACTCATAGAGGGTATAAGGTCCGCGGTAAAGAGAAGCTCAGCCCTTAAAGTCTTCATAGTGAACGCCATGACCCAGCCCGGTGAGACGGACGGGTTCACAGCCTACGACCATTACAGGGCTTTTCTCAGGTTTTCGGGTCTCGAAAAGGTGGACGTTGTCGTCGTCAACACGAGGATGCCCTCCTCCTCCCTCCTGAACAGATACCTCGAGCAGGGGCAAGAACCCGTAGTCCCCGACGTTGGGAGGATAGCAAGGGAGGGTCCCTCCGTATACGCGGAGGATCTAATCGGCGAGCAGGAGAACTTCGTAAGGCACGACCCGGACAGGCTCACGGATCTTATCCTCAGGATAGCGGATGAGATACTTTCTGGAATTTGACACCTCCCGTCTCCCTGAGGAGGAAGCTTCCGTAGTTGTTTGCGGGAGCGGTATAGGAGGTCTCACAACAGCGATAGTCCTGAAAGAACTCGGTGAAGAACCCGTAATACTCACGAGGGGTGTCGGAAACACCTACTACTCTCAAGGTGGTATAGCTGCCGCGGTTCACCCCCATGACAGCACCCACTCCCATCTTATGGACACTTTAAGGGCCGGGAGGTATCTCAACGACCCCGAAGCTGTGAAGATCTTGGTAGAAGAAGGAGTCCTCAGGATAGCTGACCTGGAGAGGTGGGGCGTGAGGTTCGACAGGAAAGAGGATTATTACGACACTACCTCCGAAGGGGGACACTCATTCAGGAGGGTCCTCAAGGTCAAGGACTTCACGGGAAAGGAGATATACACGAAGCTCCTTAGGAGGGTGAAGGAACTCGGGATACCGATACTCAAAGGGGAGCTTCAGGAGATAGTGGGTGAGGAAAAGGCGGAGGGGATCCTTTATACTTCGGAGGGGAGCCTTCGCTTCCTAAGAACCAAAGCGGTGGTCCTCGCAACGGGAGGGGCAGCTTCCATGTTCCTTTACACCTCCAACCCCTCGAAGGTGAGGGGGGACGGGATAGGTATAGCGGTAAGGGCTGGTGTTCCCTTGAGGAACCCTGAGTTCGTCCAGTTCCACCCTACGGTCCTCGAAGGGACCAACGTCCTGATATCGGAGGCGGTAAGGGGGGAGGGGGCTGTCCTCGTAGATTCCGAAGGGAACAGGTTCGTCGACGAGCTTCAGCCGAGGGACGTGGTAGCGAGGGCTGTATACGAGAAGCTGAAGGAGGGAAGGAGGGTCTTCCTCGACATGAGACCCGTTTTCTCGAAGGGTATAGACCTCGGGGATAGGTTCCCGACCATAGCTGACTTTTTAAAGGAGAGGGGAATAGATCCGAGGAGGGACCTCGTTCCCGTCGTTCCAGCCGCCCACTACTACATAGGAGGTCTCCTCGTCGACACCTTCGGGAGGACACCCATACCCGGTCTTTACGCGGTGGGTGAGTGTGCCTGCACCGGTGTCCACGGAGCCAACAGGCTCGCCTCCAACTCCCTCCTCGAAGGGGTAGTCTTCGGCTACAGGACAGCCTACAGGGTTCACCACGACCTCCTCTACTTTAAGGGTTCGAAGTCAAACTTCTCTTCGAAGCAGAAGGGTCAGGGGAGACACGGTGTCCGCTTCACCGATCTTAAAGCCCTGATGTGGGAAAAAGCGGGACTCGTAAGGAACGGGGAGGAACTCTCCAAAGCGGAGAACATCCTCATGGACTGGATAGGGAAGGTAAAGAAGGCGGAGAGGACACCCGAGAACCGAAGGCTTCTCGACATACTCCTCGTAGCCCTCCTTACCGTAAAGGGAGCTTTAATGAGGAAGGAGAGCAGGGGTGTCCACTACAGGTCCGACTACCCGAACGAGAGGGAGGGCTTCAGGAGGGACACCCTCATAGTCCTGAACCCTCTTTTGGAATAAACTACTTAAGTTCGGAGGTGGGAAGATGGCGAAGGAGTTTGGCTTGAACTTTCAACCCGAAGAGACCTACGACGTCATCATAATAGGAGCTGGACCCGCAGGCTCCTCAGCAGCCATATACACAGCGAGGGCGGGTCTCAAGACCCTCGTCCTTTACAGGGCTGAGGCGGACGGCGCCCTCGGTGTGACCCAGCAGATAGAGAACTATCCCGGAGTTCCGGGACCTATATCCGGTTACGAGCTTCTCAAGATCATGAGGGAGCAGGCGAAGAGCTTCGGAGCTAAGTTCGTGAGGGGGAAGGTGATAGCTACGGACCTCTCAGGCGAAATAAAGAAGGTCTTCACTATAGACGGGAGGGAGTTCAGGGGAAGGGCGATAATAGTCGCTTCTGGAGCTATGGAGAGGGCTAACAAGTTCAAGGGGGAGGAGGAGTTCTTGGGGAGGGGTGTGTCTTACTGCGGAGTTTGCGACGCAGCCTTCTTCAAGGACCAGCCCGTGGCGGTCGTTGGTGAGGACGACTACGGCATAGAGGAGGCGGAGTTCATAGCGAGGTTCGCAAGCAAGGTTTACTTCGTAGTTCCTTCGAGCAGGATAAAGGCACCTCCCAAGATAGTGGAGGAGTTCACGAAGTTAAAGAACGTGGAGGTCCTGCTGAGACACAGGGTCTTAGAGATAGTCGGTGACAAAACTGTAAAGGCTGTGAAGCTAAGGGATCTCAACGAGAAGAAGGAAAGGACCCTCGAGGTGAACGGTGTCTTCATATTCCTCGGGGGGACGAAACCCTCAGTTGACTTCCTCATGGGACAGGTGGACATGACCGAAGGGGACTGTATAGTCGTCAACGAGGAGATGATGACCTCGGTCCCCGGAGTCTTCGCGGCCGGGGACGTCCTTTGCAACGAGGTAAAGCAAGCGGTTGTTGCAGCCGCCATGGGTGTAAAAGCTGCTCTTGCTGTGGACAAATACCTCAACAAGAAGTCTAAGATAACACCCCAGTGGTAGCTATACGGTAGCCACCTCCTGAGGTTTCGGAAGCCAAGGTTCTATACCCTGCTCCTTTGCCCACTGGTTCGCGAGTTCGTAAGCGGCTTTTGCCGTGTTTATGTTCTTCTCTATGAGTTCGAGCTTCTTCTTGAACTTCCTCTCTAT
>WFYM01000173.1 GCA_015490115.1 Aquificaceae bacterium | reverse complement strand
GCTCCTCGACCATTCTCTCCAGCTCCCTTATCTGCCTCTCTCTTAAAGACCTCACCATGAGGTAGTAGATACCACCCAAGATCCCGGCCATCAGGAAGAAGGGGAGCTTCGGGAGTCCGGGAATCATGCCTATGAAGAGGAGAAGACCAGAAGAAAAGAGCAAAGCCCTCGGCTCCTTCGAGAACTCCTCGGCTATTACGTTACCTACCTCTTCTGTGGAAGAGGCCTTCGTCGTTATGAGACCAGCGGAAGTGGAAAGGATAAGTGCGGGTATCTGGGAGGCGAGACCCTCACCTACCGTAAGAAGTGTATAGGTGTTGAGGGCTGACATGAAGTCCATGCCCCTGAAGACTATGCCCACTATGAGACCGCCCACGAGACTGAGCAGAAGTATAAGAAGGGCTGCTATCGCGTCCCCCCTTATGAACTTGCTCGCCCCGTCCATAGCACCGTAAAAGGAAGCTTCCCTTTCGAGCTGTTCCCTCCTCCTCCTCGCCTCCTCCTCGTTTATTATCCCGGCGTTCAGGTCAGCGTCTATGCTCATCTGCTTTCCGGGCATCGCGTCGAGGGTGAACCTCGCGGCTACCTCCGATATCCTCTCCGCCCCTCTCGTTATCACGATGAAGTTGATCACTATGAATATCAGGAAGACTATGAGTCCGACAACAACGTCACCACCAACGACGAACTTACCGAATCCCTCTATTATGTGTCCCGCAGCGTCGGTCCCTTCATGACCGTGGAGAAGGATCCTCCTCGCAGCTGCTATGTTTAGGGAGAGTCTGAGGAGCGTCCCTATGAGGAGTATGGTGGGGAAGGAGGAGAGTTCGAGGGGAGTTTTCACGAAGAAGGTGAGGACGAGGACCGCCAAAGAAAAAGTTATGCTCGTTGCAAGGAGTATGTCGAGCAAGAAGGCGGGTATAGGTATTATTATCGCGCTGAGTATTATTACGAAAGCTAATACTACCCAGCCCTCTCTATACCTCACCTAAAGCTAAATTTTAATACATGGACCTGATAGAGAAGGTAAGCAAAGCTCCCGAAAGGTGCGGTGTTTACATATTCAAGGGCAAGAAGAAGCCCGTCTACATAGGAAAGGCGAAGAACATCAAAAAGAGGCTCCTGCAACACATTAAGGCTGGAGAAAAAGATCCGAAGGAAGCTGCGATCCTGAAAGAGTCGGTGGACGTTGAGTGGATAGTAACGAGGAACGAGTTCGAAGCCTTAGTTCTCGAGATAGACCTCATACAGACCCACAAGCCCAAGTTCAACGTAATGCACAGGCACGGAGGAGGTTACCCCCTCATACTGATAACGGAGGACAGGTTCCCGACGGTAAAGGTGATCAGGGACTCGGAAAGAGGTGAAGGTCTCACCTTCGGACCCTTCCTACATGCGGGGAGGGCTAAAAAAGTAAAGAGCCTGATCCACAAGATATTCAAGCTGAGAACCTGCGACCCCATGCCTCAAAGGTCCGAACCCTGCACCGACTACCACCTCGGTCTTTGCTCCGCCCCGTGTGCGGGGTATGTGTCCGAAGAAGACTACAGGCTGAGCGTCGAAGGTGCCAAAGCACTCCTCTCCGGAAACGTCTCCGAGGTCCTTCCGAAGCTTTACTCCCGCATAGAGGAGCTTTCGAAGGAGATGCTTTTTGAGAAGTGCGCCCAGATAAGGGACCAGATAGTAGCCTTGGAGAACATAGCTAAGGGGCAGGCTGTCTCCGGACTCCCTTACAGCTCAGCTGACCTCTTTTACCTGATGGGGAAGAGGGTCGGTCTCTTCCTCATAAGGTCGGGGAAGGTGATCAGCAAGAGGGTCTACGACCTCGACAAGGAGGAGGAGGCTGAGGAGTTCCTGATAGGCTACTACTACTCGAACACCTTCCCGGAGGTTATACTTTTGAACTTCTCCTTGAGCGAGGAGACGAAAAGGTGGCTGAAAGAAAGGTCGGGTGGAAAAGTAAAGATAGAGAACAAGATACCCGAAAAGCTCCTTACCCTCGCTGAAGAGAACGTGAAGGAGGAGCTGAGTCCGGAAGCCCTCGAAGAGGAGTTCAGGGAAAAGCTGAATATGGAACCTCCTAAGGTCATAGAGGGCTTCGACGTTTCCCACTTTCAGGGTGAGGGTTTTGTCGGGAGCTGTGTAGTTTGGGAGGGGGGTAGGATGAACAAGAGAAGATACAGAAGGTATAGGATAAAGACCGTATCGGGTATAGACGACTACGGGGCGCTGAGAGAAGTCTTGGAGAGGAGGGCAAAAAGGCTAAAGAGTGGAGAAGAGAGGATGCCCGACGTTTGGCTCATAGACGGTGGGAAGGGACACCTCAACGTAGGAGTTAGTGTGAAGAAGCTCTTCAGCCTCCCCGTGAAGGTCTTTGCCCTTGCCAAGGAGGAGGAGGTCTTGATCGCGGAGGACGGAAGGGAGATAAAGCTAAAGGAAAACCCTTTGCTTTACAGAGTTTTCGGTCTTGTGAGGGACGAAGCCCACAGGTTCGCCCTATCTTACAGCAGGAAGCTGAGGAGCAAAAAAGTCCTCGAGGAGGTTCTCTCGAAGGTAAAGGGAGTGGGAGAGGTCAGGAAGAGGATAATATACAGGAACTTCGAAACCCTCCACGATCTTGTCTCCGCCGACGAGGAGACCTTAAAGAAGCTCGGACTTCCGGTCAGCTTGAAGCAAGAGGTGAAGAAGTATCTTGAAGGGGGTTAACCTTCCAAGCTACCTCGTAGCCAGCTTCTTTGCAGGATACGCCATGCTCGGTGTTGACATAATGTTAGAGGGCTTCTTAGGTCTCTTCGGGACATACAGGGACTACATGAGGGTAATGGAGGAGTGGGGCGTTCCCGAAGACCAGGTCTTCCTGCTCATGGCGGTGGGTCACCAGCTAAACTCCCTCCTTCTCGGTTTCTTCTTCGTCCACCCTAAGGTTTACAGGAGGATACCCTTTGAGGGGTTTTTAAAGGGTGCTGTCTTCGGTCTTATATGGAACTTCCTCGCCCTTGGTTTTGCGGGTATAACCGGACTCCTCGGAGCTGAGTTCATGAAGCTTATAGCGAGAGCCGATCTCGAATCTCTCGTTTCCCTTACACTGCTCCACGTTATCTGGGGAAGTGTTCTAGGACTCCTCTACGACCCGCCCGATACATGCTAAAATTTCTACCCATGCCGTCGAAGAAGACCCTAAGGGACGTCAAAGTCTCGGGGAAGAGGGTCCTCGTCAGGGTCGACTTCAACGTCCCTATAGACGAGCAGGGAAACATAGAGGACGACACGAGGATAAAGGCTTCCCTTCCCACAGTCGAGTATCTCTTAGACGCGAGGGCGAAGGTGGTCCTGATGTCTCACCTCGGAAGACCGAAGGGTAGGGATCCGAGGTTCTCCCTGCAACCCGTAGCGAAGAGGCTTTCGAGACTCGTAGGCACCGAGGTGAAGATGGCTCCCGACTGCGTAGGTGAGGAAGTGAGGAGGATGGTGGAGGAGCTGAAGGAAGGTGAGATCCTTCTCCTTGAGAACCTCAGATTCCACGAGGGGGAGACGAAGGGGGACGAGGGTTTCGCTAAGGAACTTGCGAGCCTCGGTGACGTTTGTGTAATAGACGCCTTCGCTACCTGCCACAGGAAGCACGCCTCCATGTATCTCGTCCCGAAGTTCTTAAAACCCGCTGTTATGGGTTTTCTGCTCGAGAAGGAGGTCACCTACTTCGAAAAGGCTATGGTGAACCCGCAAAGACCCGTTGTCGCCCTCCTCGGAGGTGCGAAGGTCTCGACGAAGCTGGGGATAATAAAGAACCTGCTCAAGAGGGTGGACAAGATATTCATAGGGGGTGCCATGGCTTTTACCTTCATAAGGGCTATGGGCTATCCCGTCGGAGACTCTCCCGTCGAGGAGGAACTCCTTCCGGTTGCGGAGGACATACTCGAGGTTGCGAAGAAGCTCGACGTGAAGCTTTACCTCCCCGCCGACTTCGTGGTGGGGAGGGAGATATCGGACGCGACACCGACGAAAGTAGTCCCGTGGCAAGAGATACCCGACGGCTGGAGGGGTCTCGATATAGGTCCCGTTTCAGTCGAACTCATAAAGGAGATCCTCTCGGACGCCCAAACTATAATCTGGAACGGACCTATGGGAGTTTTTGAACTCGACAGGTTCAAAAACGGGACCTTTGCGGTAGCCAAGATGGTTGCCGAATCTCCAGCCCTCACGATAGCCGGGGGAGGGGACACGGACCACGCCATACACAAGGCTGGTGTTTACAACGCCATAGACTTCGTCTCGACGGGAGGCGGAGCCTTCCTCGAGCTTCTCGAAGGTAACCACCTTCCCTGCCTTGAGGTCCTCGACGACAAGGAGGAGGGATGAAGCTGGAGAGGTTCGTCGAAGCGGCAAAGACCGCAGCCCTGATAGGTGGTCAGGTCCTCAAAGAGAACTTCCTGAAAGTGACCGAGGACAGCATAGAGGAGAAGGGGGAGAAGGACTTCGTCAGCTACGTTGACAGGGAGTCGGAGGCGAGGATAAGGGAGTTCATAGGGAGGGAGTTCCCCGACCACAGGATAGTCGGTGAGGAGGAGGGCGGAGAGGAGGGGGGTGAGTTCGTCTGGTTCGTCGATCCCCTCGACGGGACGAAGAACTACATAGCAGGCTTTCCCATATTCGGCGTCTCGGTTGCCCTCTCCCATATGGGGGAGCCTGTTGCGGGAGCTGTCTACCTTCCCTACTTCGACACCCTATACTGGGCTGGGAGGGGTCTCGGAGCTTACAAGAACGGAAGGAGGATAAGGGTAAGCTCCACCTCCGAGGTCAAGTTCTCCGTAATAGCTTACGGCTTCCCTTCGAGGGCGAGGAGAAACCTCGAAGTCTACTGGAGGATATTCAAAGAGGTCTTCGAAAGCGTAGCGGCTATGAGAAGACCCGGAGCTGCAGCCGTGGACCTTTGCTTCGTTGCGGAGGGGATCTTCGAAGGTCTCCTCGAGTTCGAGCTTCGCCCATGGGATGTGAGCGCCGGAGCTGTTATACTGGAGGAGGCTGGGGGAACCTGCAAGCTTATGAAGGGAGATTCCTCCGTTGACGTTGTCGCCTCAAACGGAAGGATACAGAATTTTCTGGAGGGGGTCGTGGGTAAACACCTCCCGGAGGCTTAGATGAAGGTCCTCGTCCCCGTAGACCTTTCGGAGATAACCAACGCAGCTGTCAGAACAGCCAAAAGGATCTGTGAGACCCACGGGGGAGAGGTAATCCTCTTTCACGCCGTATCCCCCGCGGTCTACATACCCCACCCGGAAGGTGCGGACGTCCTCGACGTTAGGGTCCTTCAGGAAATAGAGGAAGGAAAAAAGGGGGACGCTTTGAGGAGGCTCGAAGACCTCGGGGAGCTTCTCTCTCCCGTGAGTTCGAAGGTCGTAGTTGAGGTGGGTGATCCGAGGGACCTAATACTCGAAGTTGAGGAGAGGGAAAGACCCGACCTTATAGTTATAGGGAGTCACAGGAAGGGACTCGTCGAGAGGATCCTGATAGGATCGACCACGGAGAAGGTGGTAAAGCACTCCTCGTCTCCCGTTATAGTCATAAAAGGTTTCGAACTCACCTTCTCGAAGAGGGTCCTCGTAGCTTACGACTTTTCCCAAACAGCGGAAAAAGCCCTCGACTTCGCCCTTAAACTCCTCAAACCTTTCTCCCTAACTTTTGAAGTCCTCCACGTGGAGGAGCCTATAAACATCCCCCTCACAAAGAAGCTGGGGAGGGCTGTTGACGAAAGATACAAAGAGGAGAAGAGGAGGTATCTGGAGGAGGTAAAAAGACGCATAGAAAAGGAGGGTGTAAGGGTCGAGATAAAGGTAAAGGAGGGTAAAAAACCTGCCGAAGGGATAGTGAAAAGGGTCGAAGAGGACGGGGACTTGGAGATGGTCGTTATGGGAAACGTAGGGCTGTCAGAGCGAAGGAGAACGCTCCTCGGGGAGACTTCGAGGGAAGTTTTCAGGAGGGTTGACCTACCTATACTCATTTACAAGGAAGGTAGGTCATGAAGAGGTTTTTGGCGGTTCTTTTCCTCACCCCCTTCGCCTTTGCGAACTACTACTTCGACTACGTCATGTGCAGGTATCTGTCCGAAGAGCCGGAGAGAGCCATGACTTACTGCCTGAAGGCTGTCAAGGAAAGACCGACCCCCTCCCTTTACATGGACACGGTGAAGCTCGCCATGTCCCTCCGAAGGACCGAGGAAGCCCTCAGGATAGCCAAAGAATACATGGAAAAGTTCCCCGACAGGGTCGATCCCTACATAGCCATCTACAGCGTTTACAGGCTTATGGGAAAAAGAAAGGAGGCGGTGAGGGTCCTCGAGGAAGCTTTCGGGAAGTTCCCCAACAACAGGGAGGTCCTCGTCTTCCTTGCGGACGAGTATCTAAAGCTCAAGAAGATCGAAAAAGCTAAAGAGGTCATAGAGAGGCTCGCAAAGATAAGCCCGGACAACCCCTTTCCCTACTACCTCCTCGGTCAGATATACAGGAGGGAAGGGAACGAGGAGAAGGCTATAGAGTATCTCCAGAAAGCCCTCGAGATAAAGAAGACCTTCGAAGCAGCCTTCGTTACCCTCGGGAGGATATACGAGGGGAGGGAGGAGTATTCGAAGGCTGAGAAGCTCTACAAGGAGGTCCTAAAAGAGGACCCGGACAACAGGGTTGTCCTCGAAAAACTCGCCCAGCTCTACATGGCAACGGGAAGGGTCGAAGAAGCCAAAGCACTCTTCAGAAAGCTATACAGAATGTTCCCTTCGAGCTACCAATACGGATACCAATACGGGATAGCCCTCCTCCAGTCGGGGGACTTCGAAGAGGCGAAGAGGGTCCTCGGAAAGCTCTACAAGGAGTTTCCCGAAGACCTCAACGTCGCTTACTCCTACGCCCTTTCCCTCGAGGTCACCGGCGAGATAGAGGAGGCGAGGAGAATATACGAAAAGGTCTACGAGAGGATACCCAACAACCCCAAGGTCATAGAGAGGCTCGCCACCGTCTACATACACCTGAAAGAAGAAGAAAGGGCTGAGAAGCTCGTGGAGAAGGGTCTGTTCCTCGACCCGGCGAACGTGAGACTCCTCATGCTCAAAGCGAACCTTTTGATGGACAAGGAGGAGTTCGAGGAAGCCCTCGAAGTTTTGGAAAAGGCTACTTCTTTGAACCCTCAGGACTACAGACCCCTCTTCCTGAAGGCTATAGTCCTCGACCACCTCGGCAGGATAGTTGAAGTAGAGAAAGCCCTCAAGAAAGCCATAGAGCTTGAGCCGAACAACCCGGACCTTTACAACCACCTCGGTTATTCCCTACTCCTTTGGTATGGGGATGCAAGGGTTGACGAGGCTGAGGAGCTTATAAGGAAAGCCCTCTCCATGGACCCCGAGAACCCAGCCTACATGGACTCAATGGGCTGGGTCTACTACCTGAAGGGGGACTATGAGAAAGCCATCCAGTATCTCCTCGACGCCTTGAGGCGTGCTTACGACAATCCCGTTTTGAACGAACACGTAGGAGACGTCCTCTTGAAGATGGGCTTCGAAGAGTCAGCGATAAGGTATTACAAAGAAGCCCTCCGCCTCCTCGAAGAAGGAAAGGAGGGGGAGAGGGGTCAGAAGGAGAGGATTATGAGGAAGCTGGAAGAACTCGGAGTAAAATAATCTTATGAAGCGGGACTTCATAGACCTTTGGAACCTCGACCCTGAGGAGAGCTGGCGGGTCGTAAAGAGGACCGAGGAGATAAAGAGGGGAGAAGGTATAGAGCCTGTCCTCGAAGGGAAGAACATAGGTCTCCTGTTTACGAAGCCATCGACGAGGACTAGGGTCTCCTTCGAGGTGGCGATAAACCAACTCGGGGGAAACGCCATATTCCTCCAAGAAAAAGAACTCCAGCTCTCGAGGGGAGAGGACGTAAGGGACACGGCGAGGACCCTGACGAGATACTTAGACGGCATCATTATAAGGACCCACTCTCACAAGTGGCTCGAAGAGTTCACCAAATGGGCTGGTATGCCCGTCATAAACGCCCTGACCGATAAGTCCCACCCCTGCCAGATCCTCAGCGACGTCTTTACCCTCTACGAGAGGTTCGGAGAGGGGATAAGGAATATAAAGATAGCCTTCGTAGGTGACGGCAACAACGTCTGCAACACTTGGATAGTCGCAGCGGGGCTTTTCGGTCTTAATCTATTCGTTGCAACCCCCGAAGGCTACGGACCGGACAGCTACTACCTCCAAGCGGGACTTGACCTCTCGAACTTCACGGGCGGGAACATATACCTCACCACAAACCCCGTTGAAGCTGTAAAGGAGGCGGATGTGGTATACACGGACGTTTGGTTCAGCATGGGGGACGAGAGGAGTGAGGAGAAGCTCGAGGCTTTGAGACCTTTTCAGGTGAACGGGGAGCTTCTCTCGAAGGCGAAGGACTCGGTCCTCGTTATGCACTGCCTCCCCGCCAAGAAGGGTGAGGAGATAACGGAAGAGGTCTTCGAGAAGTTTGCGGACTTCATATTCACGCAGGCGGAGAACAGGCTACACACCCAAAAGGCACTCCTCGAGTTTTTATTCACTCAACGGTGACCGTCTTTGCCAAGTTCCTCGGCTGGTCAACGTCGAGACCGAGCTTGCTCGCTATGTAGTAGGCAAGGAGCTGTAGGGGAACCACCGTCAAAAAGGGTGTGAGGTCCTCGACAACGGGCGGGACCTCCAAAAACTCGGAGGAGACCTTCTTTAGCCTCTCGTCCCCTTCGAACCCGACGCTTATGACCACCCCCTTCCTCGTCCTCACCTCCTCTATGTTTGAAAGGGTCTTCTCGTAGACCCTGTCCTGAGGGGCTACGACGACTACGGGCATGTTCTCGTCTATCAAAGCTATAGGTCCGTGCTTCATCTCACCTGCGGGGTAGCCTTCAGCGTGTATGTAGGATATCTCCTTCAGCTTCAAGGCACCTTCGAGGGCTATGGGATAGCTGAGGTATCTGCCGAGGTATAGAAAGTTCTTCTTCTTCATGAACTTCTCCGCAACCCTCTCTATGTCCTCAGCTTTCTCCAACACCTCCTCTATGAGGGAGGGGACCCTCATGAGGTCCGAAAGGAGGGTTTCTCTGTCGGGGTTTTCCCTGAGAGCTAAGAAGTAGAGGGCTGCGAGCTGGGCTGTGAAGGTCTTCGTAGCTGCAACTCCAATTTCCGGTCCCGCGTGGGTGTAAACCGAGTGGTCCGACTCCCTGTCGAGGGAGCTTCCGACCACGTTCACGAGAGCTACCGTCTTTGCACCCTTTTCCTTCGCCATGTTAACCGCGAACTTCGTATCTATAGTCTCCCCCGACTGGGATATGCCTATTACGAGGTCCTCCTCGGAGACGGGAGAACCCGAATACCTGAACTCGGAGGCGTAGACCACTTCCGTGGGGACACCCGCGAGCTTCTCGAACCAGAACTTGCCTACGAGACCAGCATGGTATGAAGTCCCGCAGGCTATCAGGATCACCCTCCTGAACTCCTTCAAGCTGAAGGGAAGGACCTCTCCCGAGGAGAGGAGACCCCTCACCGTGTCCCCGACAGCCTTCGGTTGCTCATGAATTTCTTTCAGCATAAAGTGCTTGAAACCTCCCCTCTCCGCTGAGACTATATCCCAA
>WFYM01000172.1 GCA_015490115.1 Aquificaceae bacterium | reverse complement strand
CTTCCCCGACTTTTTTAGCTATCTCCCGCGCGACAACGTAAGCCTTTGAGTCAACTTCTGGGTAGAGGTCCTTTATGTATGTTAAGACCTCGCTCGAGTAAACGACTATCCTCGGGTATCTCGCCAAGGTTTGGATCATCTGCTCCAGAGTTGTCTGTTCGAACTTAAAGACGCTCCCTTCCGTTTTGATGCCTGCGATGAGCTTCCCTCCCTCGAACTCCGCGTGATAGATAACGTATCTTTCCGGGACCTCCTCCCACCCCGATTCTGAAGCGGTCGTGAGAAAGGCTCCGACAGCGTCCCGCTTCGATGGAAATATGGAGGAGACCTTTTCGAACTCCTCCTCGGGAACTTCTAAGAGAACTAACTGTCTCTCCTCGTCGATAGGCTCCGCCTTCAAATTGATATTTAGCTCCCTCCAGTTCTCTATGAGGGAGAACTTCTCCGGGTATTTTTCTTTCAGGAAGGTCTCGGGGTTCTCTATTTTTCCTTTGTGGTGGACGAGGGTCTGGAGTTTCATAGTATAAAAATGATATACCATGACGGACAGCTTTATGGAGCTTGCCCTCGAAGTAGCAAAGAAAGCTTCCGAGATGGGTGAGGTCCCTGTCGGGTGCGTGGTTGTAAAGGAAGGAAAAGTGGTTGCGAAAGCTCACAACATGACGAAGACCCTAAAGGACCCGACAGCCCACGCCGAGATCTTGGCTATAAGGGAAGCCTCCTCGAAGCTCGGAAGACTCGACGACTGCGATGTCTTCGTTACGCTCGAGCCTTGTATCATGTGTGCTTACGCCCTCGTCCTTTCGAGGGTAAGAAGGGTGACATTCGGAGCGATCGACAAAAGGCACGGGGGGGTTCTTACACTCTACAGCATACTCGATGATCCGAGACTGAACCACAAGGTAAGGTGGGTATACGAACCCGAGGAGGAGTGTTCCTCACTCCTTGAGGAGTTTTATAAGGGGAAGAGGGATGGTGGTCGGGGTTTTGAAGGTTGAGATCTTCCTGCCCGGTTCGGGTTCCTTGAAGGAAAAAAGGAGGGAGATAAGGTCGATAAAGGACAGGATAAGGTCGAGCTTCAACGTCTCCGTCTCGGAGATAGACAACCAGGATCTTTGGCAGAGGGGGACAATAGGTATCGCGGTGGCGGGGAGCGACGTGGGTCCTGTTAAAGAAACTATGGGCAAGGTTCAGGCTTTCCTCGAGAAGAACTGGCCCCACCTCATACTCGGTATATACACCGAGATACTCAGACTTTAGAGCCGAGGAAGTCAGCGACCGCGGAAGCTGCGATAGCGTCGGGCTTTAGGACGGGTTTTAGACCCTGAGCGAGGACGTAGCCGACAGCTTCCTTGACTATTACGCTCGATCTGTGTTCGGGGTCGGGGTTTATGTCGAGGTGGACCTCGAAGGGTCTCTCCTCCACCACGTCCGCTATCATGAGAGCTGTGTAGACAGCCCTGCTCACCTCCTCCAAGAGCCTTTGTCTTACGGAGTCTATCCTCCTCACCTTCTCCACCTGCCAGAAGATCTTAGCCCCGTGGCTCGAGTTTATGTGGACGACAACTACTGTCACGAAAATGGTTCTGTCCCTGAACTGCCTCGAATCACAACCGACGTATACCGCGGTCTCCTTCGAGGTTCTTTTTATGAACTCCCTCACCTCCTCTATGCTACTTATCCTCGGCATCCTTCCTGAACTCCACGTTCCCGAACCAGCTCGGTTTGAAGAGGATCCAGTGCTTCATGTTCTCCGGACTCCTCGCGTAGCAGACTTCACACAGCAACCCTTTGGGTGTTATCTTTGAGTTGTCGTCACAGCACTCGGAGAGGTTCCAGAACTCGTAGCCGTCGTGGAATATGAGCTTTCCGCAGGAGATACACTCGTGAAGCTCACAGCCCCTCTCTTTTAAAAAGTCTTCCAGCTCTTTATCTTCCGGAATGTCCTCCAGTTCGAAGACGTTCTTCAAAAACTCCCTCTGCCTCTCGGAGAGGTCCCCGATCAGCATAAGTAAAAGTATAACTAATTGCCCTTAGTGAAGCCTTCGAGAAAGTCCCTCACCTCCTTACCCGCTCTGTTTATGATCTGGGCGGATTTGCAAAGAGCCAAGCTCAGCTTGCACCTCATCTCACACCCTTCCCTTTTTGTCGGTTCGAAGGGGTAAGCGTTCGTGCAGTCGAAGACGCACCTGTCGTGCTTCGCTTCACATGTATCCTTCCTCACCTCCCCGAGGGCTACCCCAACGATGAGGAGAAATACCAAAAACCACATACTGTTATCTTAACACCGGTCTTACCGGGTTTCCTACCGGATCCCTGAGTTCGAAGTAAAGACCGCACCTCCTCCTCGTTCTTCCCACCCTCCCTAAAACCTGCCTTGGCTTTACCCTCTCACCCGTCTTCACCCAAGGCTTCTTTACCTTCCCGTATACGGAGACGAAGCCGTCCCACTGCTCCACCACTATCACCCACCCGAAGTTCTCAACGTCCTTCCCGACATAAACCACCTTCCCTCCCTCTACAGCCCTGAAGAACTTACCGCACCTCGTCCTTATGAACAGACCCCTTCCTTCCTTTAGCCTCTCCCCGCTCACGGGAGCGAGGTATACGGGGATCTCCTTCTTTTTCTCCACTTTCACTGGAGCGCAGGAAAAGAGAAGAAAAACAAGCAGAAGTAGTTTCATGACTTGAAATCCCGTTCTATCTTCGAGGGGACAACTCCCCTCTGACCTAAATACTTACCGCTGTATACCTTCTCCGGGTGGGTGTCGAGCTTTGCAAATACGAGCTGGCATATCCTCATGCCTACGTATAGCCTTATGGGATTTTGGCTCGCGTTGTAAAGCTCGAGGGTTATCTGACCTTCGAATCCCGCGTCCACCCATCCCGCGTTCTCTATGAAGAGACCGAGCCTCCCGAGGGAGGACCTCCCCTCCACGAAGGCGGTAAGGTAAGGGGGAAGCTTTACGTATTCTACGGTTGTGGCGAGGAGGAACTCCTTGGGACCTATGTCTATGTAGTCTTCTACCTTCACTATGTCCACCTTACCCGGTCCCTCTTTGACGTCTATGACGCCGGAGTCTTTGTATATACCGAACTCCTTTCCGAGCCTGAGATCCAAAGAGGAACTCTGGACGAGTTCTTCGGAAAAAGGTTCCACCTTCAGTTCCCCTTTGGCTATCAGTTCCTTTATGCTCCTGTCGCTCAGGATCATACCTGTAAAATTATAAGGTTGCAAATGAGGTTTCTCGTAGTCGGTGTGGGAGCAATAGGGGGAGCTTTTCTCGCCTTTTTGACGAGGGCGGGCTACGAAGCTGTCGGTCTTCTGAAGAAGGGGAGAACTCTCAGGAGGATAAGGGTAACCGGCATATGGGGTGAGTTCGAGACTGAGGTGAGGACCGTCGACGACCCGAAGGATGTCCCTTTCGAGCCTGACCTCGCCATACTCTCGGTGAAGTCCTACGACACGGAGACGGCTCTCAGAACCGTGAGACCGGCGGTGGGAGAGAAAACGCTCATAATGATAGCTCAAAACGGTTACGGGAACTACGAAAAGGCGGTTAGCATCTACGGAGAGGGGAAGGTTATCCTTTCGAGGATCATATTCGGCTCGAAGGTGGAAGCTCCCGGTGTTATAAGGATAACGGTGTGTGCGGACGACGTGGTGATAGGGGACCCCTCCGGGAGGATAAAAGCTGAGACCCTCGAGTATATAGCCGAAGCGCTGAAAAATGCAGGAATACCCACCCGCCACGACCCTGAAGTCTACAAATATCTCTGGGACAAGATAATTTACAATTCAGCCCTCAACCCCCTCGGTGCGCTCCTTAACGTAAGCTACGGGACCCTCGCCTCGAACCCTAACACGAAAAGGATAATGGACGCTGTGATAGATGAGATCTTTGAAGTCCTAAAAGCGGGGGGAATAGAAACCTTTTGGGAGAGTGCGGAGGAGTTCAAGAGGGTCTTCTACGGTAAGATGATACCGCCTACAGCTTCCCACTACCCATCCATGCTCGAGGACATAAAGAAGGGAAGGACCGAGATAGACGCTCTGAACGG
>WFYM01000171.1 GCA_015490115.1 Aquificaceae bacterium | reverse complement strand
GGTCCCGAAGAGGTGGAGGGGAGGGAAGACCTCGAAGTTGTCGCGAAGGGAAGGGCTTTTCTGATATTCAGGGAAAGGGAAAGACGACCGGTGGAAGAGGAGAACAAAAAAGATGTGGAGGAGTGCCTCAGGAACGTAAAGGACCAGATAGAACCTATAGTTGAGGAGATGAACAGACTCTCCTCTCAGGCTATAGCGAGCTTCACGGAGCTTGACGAGGTCTTCAGGATAGTGAGCAACGGCTTGGAGATAGTAAAAGAGATGGCTCGGATATCTTCAAGCACGGAGGAGCATATAAGGAAGGACCTCGAGATGGTAAAGGATCTGAGCAAAGAATCCGAGAACATAGTGAAGATACTCTCCCTTATAAACGAGATCTCGGAGCAGACGAACCTTTTAGCCCTCAACGCTGCGATAGAGGCTGCGAGGGCGGGAGAACTCGGGAGGGGTTTTGCTGTCGTCGCCGAGGAGGTGAGGAGGCTCGCCACAAAGACTATGGAGTTCACAGAGAACATAGACAAGGTTTTAAAGGACATAGAGAAGAAGGTGGACCATGCGAGGGACCACATGGAGCAGGTTGTGAAGGAGGCTGGGACCCAGAGGGAGCAGGCTTCCGACGTTGAGGAGCTTTTCTATCTCGTCCAATACAGGATGGAGGCTCTCAAAGGAAAGTACGAAGAGGTCTCTTCGAAGCTCGAATCTTTGATGAACGTTATGCAAGATATAAAGAGGTCTTTGGAGGTGAGAGTCTCAGAGGGAGGTAAGGGATGAGGAGGTTTTGCAGGAAGGTAGTCGAGTATATGTATGACGTCAGGCTGAACCAGTTCTTCTCCTCCTTTCCCGACATATACAGGAGATACAGCTCCATGTCTCCCGAGGACTTCTTCAGGGAGTGGTTCGACAGGTTCATAATAAAGGAGCTTGTCTTCTTCTTTTCCCCTTCCGCGATAATAAGCTCCTTCGAGGAGGTGAAGGGAAAGAGGAGGGTGCTATACGAGACATACGTCAAAACTTACTGGTCCGCCTTCAGGAGGTATCCAGCAAGGGTTGAAGAGGCGATGAGGTTCTTCGGTCTCGAGAGGCTAACGGAAGAGGAGCTAAGATCAAGATACAGGGAGATGGTAAAGAGGTTTCATCCGGACAAGGTAGGGAAAACTGAGGAAGCCCACAGGAGGATGGTGAAGGTCAACTACTACTATCAGGTTCTCAGGAGGTTCCTCTGTGAGGGAAGGGCTAAGGTCGGGTAAGAGATACAGGGGCTTCCTCGAGGTTTCGGGGAACTTCCTCCCGGTCACGTTCAACCTCTACACCTTGAACGAGAGGAGCGTCAGGATAAGATACCTGTTCCCGACTTCCCTTTCCAAGCACCTGAGCGAAGGGAAGGTCCTCTACATTCTGGTAGAGGAAGGGAGGAAAAACCTCATAGCTGAGGCGAGGGTGGTGAAGGTAGAAGAAAGAGGGGCTGTCCTCTCGGTAGACTTCATCACAGAGGACAGGAGGAAGCTCCCGAGGGTAAAGATAAAGGGAGCTGTTAAGGTGGAGGCGGTTGTGAGGTGTTCGGGGAGGGAAGTAAAAGGTGAGGTGGAGGACATCAGCTTGAGTTCCGTTAGCGTCTCTACGGGCGGGGAGGTTTGGGGCGGTGAATGCGACCTTACCCTGATACACGGGGGGAGGAGATACGGTTTGAAGGCGAGGTTCATAAGGAGTGAGGGTAAGGTGAGCGTCTTCGAAGTCTCCAGCGGGAGTAACGCCCTTACCGAGCTTCTCGGGAGGGTCTTCACAGAGATGTTCTTGAAGTTCCAAAGGGAAAGTTAGCCTCTTAGCTTCTTCCTTCCCTTTTCGGGTATTATCCTGAGCTTTGCCCTCTCGACTGCGAGCGCCCCTTCCGGGACGTCCCTCGTTATCACCGAACCTCCTCCTACGTAGCTCTCGTCTCCGAGCTTCAAAGGTGCGACGAGGAGGGAGTTGCTGCCCACGAAAGCCCTTTTGCCTATCGAGGTCTTGTGCTTTTTCCTTCCGTCGTAATTTGCGGTAACAGAACCCGCCCCTATGTTCGCACCCTCCCCCACCTCAGCGTCACCTATGTAGGCGAGGTGCTTTGCTTTTACCCCCTTCCCTATTTTGCTCCTCTTCACCTCCACGAAGGCTCCTATTTCAGCCTCCTCCTCAACTGTTGTCCCCTCCCTTATGTGGGAGAAGGGTCCGATCACAGCCCCCCTCTTTATCTTCGCTCTGACGACAACCGAGTAAGGAAGGAGCGTAACATCCTCATCAACCTCCGTGTCTTCTAAGTAGCATCCTCTCCCTATCCTCGTCCCTGAGCCTACCTTCGTCCTTCCTTTTAGGGTAACGTTAGGTTCTACCTCCACCTCCTCTCCGAGTGAAACCTCAGGCTCTATCCACACGGTTTCTGGTATGCGGAAGGTGACCCCCCTCTCGGACCAGAACCTTATGAGCCTCAGCCTCATTACGTTCTCAGCTACGCTGAGATCCCAGCGTGTGTTCACGCCGAGGGCTTCCGTCGGGTCCGTTGCCATGAAGGCTCTCACCTCAAGACCTTCCGAGGACATAACGTTCACAGCTTCCGTGATGTAGACCTCTTTGGTCCTCTCACTCGGTCTCACCCTACGAAGAACGTCAAGGAGGTGAGGTGCGAAGAAGATATAAAGTCCAGCGTTTACCTCGGTCAAAGACCTCTCCTCCGGCGTTGCCTCCCTCTCCTCAACTATCCTCAGGACCCTGTCTGTCCCCTTCTCCCTTATTACCCTTCCGTAGCCCGTCGGGTCGCTGAGATTAGCTGTGAGGACCACGCAGGAGAGCCTTACCTTTTCATACTCCTCCACCATATGGAGGAACCTCTGCATACCTTTTATCGTTTCCGGGAGTATGAGGGGT
>WFYM01000170.1 GCA_015490115.1 Aquificaceae bacterium | reverse complement strand
TCACCGATCTTTCTTATCAACCCGAACTCTCCCAGATCCGAAACTCTCATAGTATAATTTTCGGAAAACTGAAAGGAGGTAAGCAGATGGCGGTTCACAAGCTCTCCCCTAAGGACCACTTAAAACCCAAAGACCTCGACGGGATATCCAATGAACAGATAGAGCCTCACTTCGAAGCCCACTACAAGGGCTACATAACTAAATACAACGAGATCCAAGAGAAGCTGTCCGATACAGTCTTCTCGGACAGGTCGAAGGCTAACCAGAACTACTCCGAATACAGGGAGCTAAAAGTAGAAGAAACCTTCAACTATATGGGGGTTGTCCTTCACGAGCTTTACTTCGGTCACCTCGGGAAGAAGGGGGAGCCTTCCGAAGCCTTCAAAAAGAAGGTAGAAGAAGACTTCGGCTCTTGGGAGGCGTGCCTAGAGGAGCTAAAGGCTGCCGCGATATCCTTCAGGGGCTGGGCTGTCCTCGGTCTCGACCTTTTCTCGGGGAGGCTCGTTGTCAACGGACTCGACGCCCACAACGTATACAACCTCCACGGCTTTATTCCTATAATCGTTATAGACACTTACGAACACGCCTATTACGTGGACTATAAGAACAAGAGACCTCCATACGTTGAGGCGGTCCTGAGGAACCTGAACTGGGAGGTCATAAACGCGAGGTTCGAAAAGGTTATGAAGGCTTACGAAGCTATGAGGGATTATATTTGAGGGAGACGAGGATAGTCAAATACATCAAGAGCCTGATCAGGAACCACAAGTATATGACAACGGAAGATATAATGCTCCTCCTCGAAAAATACTACCGTGTCCCCATTAGCGTCCCCTCCGTTTACTACAAGTACAGGAAAATAATAAAGGAGTGCAGGAAGGAGGTTTACAAGGAGAGGAGGAGGAAGAGGAGGAGGGGTTGATTATCTCTGAACTATGTAGAGGACTATACCCGCGATTACCGCCACAGCTATGTCCCAGACTGCGAGCTAACCCCAGTCCATGGGGAAGTGCTTTGCAGCCACCATGTCGAGGAGCATAGGGAAGGAGAGGACCGTGTTTACCCTTGAGAAGGTGAGTGCTGTCTTTGCCCAGCTCGGATCAGGTTGCTCTCCTTTTTGGGAGGCTTCTATTATCTTTCTCTGGTTCGGCCATATGAACACCCATACGTTGATGAACATTATCGTCCCTAAGATCATACCGACTAAGATCGTCTTCGCGTTGGGTGTGGAGACTATGTCACCGTTTTTCCAGTATTCCACGTATGCGAGGGCGAGTCCGACGAGGAAGGTCACAAGAGCTGCATACCTGAACCAAGCGAGTGCTATGGGCATGAATTTGGTAAAGTGGGCGGGTCTTTCTTCAGGCTTCGTTACCTTTGTGAACCTGAAGTTGACCGCGTTGAAGAAGTATAGGAGTCCTATCCAAGTTATGCCCGCTACCACGTGGATCCATCTGAGGACGATAGAGACTGCAGCCTCCATGGCTTCCCCTCCTTTCAGTTGGTCCCTTCTTTTATGAAGCCTCAGGGGGAGGGTCCCGTTCGATGATTTAAATCATAGCGTCTTTACCTATAAAAGAGGTGGAAGGAGATGCCCTCCTCCTTAAGACGGCTCGACACCTTTAAGAAGAAGTTAACAGCTTCCTCCTTAGTTTCGAAAAAGCCGAGCCTGAAGGAGTCCCTAGTCACGTCGAAGGGTCTTTCTTTCGTCCAAGAGCTGGCAAAGAGGGGGCTCGAGGATTCGTAAATGTCCGCATACATGTTTACGGGGTTCACCAAGGCTACAAAGCCTCCACCCCTTACCTCCTCGTTTATCTTCCCCTTCAGCATCCTGTATATCTCGGGGTCCTTTAGGGAGTATGTGCTGTCGGTGCAAAGATCCTTCAGAGGTAAGCCGAACCAGTTCATATCCGAGTCGGCTTCGAGTATGTAGAGGTTTTTTCCCTTTGCTTCCTCACATATTACTTTCAGGACCTTAGCCCATCTGTTCATAGGGATATTATATCTTGCGCATGAAGACGAGGCTTCCCTTTTTAGAACCCGTCTCCTTCCCTATAGGCTCGCACTTGGCAACGAGGAGGAAGAAGATCTCCCTCTTTGCAGAGGAGAGGGTTTCGAAGTTAGCCTGACCTTTGCTGATCACAACGTCTGAGGAGTAAAATACCTCCTTGAACTCTCTTGAGCAGTCTTCGAGCCAAGTCCCGACCTTGTCGGACCCGTTTTCTATAACTCTGCAGAGTTTCGTCATGCCGACTTCGATCGCGTCCTCCATGGTCGCATCGTTCAGGATGGGACCTCCTTTGACCGCGTAGGTGACTTCGAGTCCCATGTCTTTTAGGACCTTCACGAGCATCTTATCAAGAGCTATCTCACCCGCGTTGTCGCCTATTATGAGGACCGTCTTTGAGTTTTCGAGCTTCTTCTTGAAGGCTTCGTAGTCCCATACTGCGAAATCCTCATTTAGGAGCTTTAGGACCTCTTCGAGCTTCACCTCTCCTTTTACAGCGAAGTCTACGCTGTTTCCGGCTGCGGAGACCTTAAGGGCGAAGTAGAGGGGGTCCTCCGCTCCTGAGAGCATTTCCTCGAGAGCCGGAAGGACCTCGAGGGCTTTCCTGTTAGCCATCTTCTTCTGGTCTTTGAATGGATCCTCAGTCCCCGCCACTTCCTTTACTATCCTCTGCACGAAATAGGCGTAATAGGCGGGAGATTTATCGATCCTCTCGAAGGAGGAGAGGAACTTTATCGCTTTTATGGCTATTTCCTTTTCTTTTTCTTCTCCGAGTCCTAACTTCTTTACAGCGTTCAGCCCCTGATTTACGAGACAGGGTATGCACTGGGGGTAGGCTACCATGGCAATAC
>WFYM01000169.1 GCA_015490115.1 Aquificaceae bacterium | reverse complement strand
CCCGTAGAGTATCCGTTCCCCGAGCTTGAGGAGGTCCTAAAAGAGACCTACGGTGTGATCGTTTACCAAGAGCAGGTGATGAGGATGTCCCAGATCTTGGCTGGCTTTACTCCCGGAGAGGCTGACACCTTGAGAAAAGCTATAGGCAAGAAGAAGAAGGACCTCATGGAGCAGATGAGAGAGAAGTTCATAAAAGGTGCGGTCGAGAGGGGATACCCGGAAGACAAGATAAGGAAGCTTTGGGAGGACATAGAGAAGTTCGCGAGCTACTCCTTCAACAAATCCCACTCGGTAGCCTACGGCTACATATCCTACTGGACCGCCTATATGAAGGCTCACCACCCGGAGGAGTTCTTCGCGGTGAAGCTCACCACGGAAAAGAACGACGCCAAGTTCATAAACCTCATAAAGGACGCGAAGGTAATGGGCTTCGAGATACTGCCCCCTGACATAAACGAAAGCGAGGTGGGCTTCAAGATAGAGGGACCGAAAAAGATAAGGTTCGGTATAGGCAAGATAAAGGGGGTAGGAGAGGAGACAGCTCAGGCTATAGTCTCCGCGAGGAAAAAGGGTAAGTTCAGGGGTCTTCAGGACTTTATCTCGAGGGTAAACGGGAGGAAGGTAAACAGGAAGGTCCTCGAAGCCCTCATAAAAGCGGGAGCCTTCGACTTTACCGGCATACCGAGGGAGAAGCTAATAGAAAAGATCTCCTCAGGGAGGGACGTCTCCTCAATAGGGCAAAGCTCCCTATTCGGTGAAGAAAGCCCCCCTTCGGAGAAGCCCGATATCCTCAGGATGGAGAAGGAGGTGATGGGCTTTTACATATCAGGTCACCCCCTCGACAGGTTCGAACCTCTCCTTAAGGGGAACTACACACCCCTCGAGGAGATCGAAGATCTCGAGAAGGGTCAGGAGATAGCGGTCGCGGGTGTCGTTTCAGACCTTCAGGTGAAGAAGACGAGGAACGGGACCTACATGGCTCTCTTTAACCTGATAGACAGGACGAGCCTCGTGGAGACGGTCGTCTTCCCGGACGTTTACGAGGTTTGCGGAGAGAAATTGAAGGAGGACGCTGTGGTTGTAATCAAAGGCTTTGTTGAGGAGGACATAGAGACGGAAAAGGTAAAGCTCCTCGCAAAGGAGGTCCTACTTCCCGAAGAGTTCTCGGGAAACGGCTACGTTACCCTCCTCCTCACGAAAGAGGACGTCTTAAACGGGAAGGGAGAAGCCCTAAAGGATCTTCTCCTCAGCCTCAAAGACGAGGAGGGTCTTCAGGTCCTCCTCCAAGTTGTCGGTCCTGACTTTACAGCTGTCCTCAAGCCCTCACCGGAGTTTAAGGTGAAGATCTCACCCGAGTTCATGAGGGGGGTGGAGGATTTGGGGCTAAAGATCCACCTCTGACTGGCGATAGTTTAAGAAGGAGGTGAGATATGAGGAAGTTAGCTTTTGGGACGCTCCTTTTGATCGGGACGGCGGGTGCTGTGAGCTTCGAGGTTTCCGTAGGAGCCATGAGTCAGGACCCCTCCGGCTACGTTGAGTATCCCGCAGGGACGGGAACGAGGGCTGACCTCAAAGGGACCTTGGGTCTTGGAAGGGAGACGAGGTTCTTCGCGAGGGCGAAGGTCGAGATACCCGTCCTTCCGAACCTTTACCTCCAGTACATACCCATGAGGTTTTCGGGGAGAGGCAGGTATTCCCAAACTCTCACCTTCGGAGGCACCCAGTTTCAGGCTAACGTCAACCTCGACACCTCGGTAAAGATAGATCACTACGACGTAGGTCTCTACTACAACATCCCCGTTCCGGGGGGTGTCCTCGATCCGGAGCTTGGTCTGAACGTTAGGATCATAGATTTTCAGGGCAGGATAACGGGACAAGAGATCTCGACCGGAAACACGGTAACGGAGACAAAAAGCATGACCGTTCCCGTTCCCATGCTTTACGGGAGCCTCGGCTTGAACTTCGGCATGTTCTCCCTGATCGGTGAGGCAAGAGGTATAGCCTACGGAGGTAGCAGTTACTACGACCTGACCGGAGAGGTGAGGATAAAGCCTTTCCCTAAGGTATTCCTCGGACTCGGTTACAGATACGAGAACCTGAGATTAAAGGATGTGAGCGATGTGAACGCGGACATAAAGGTGAGCGGACCCTTCGGAGTGGTGGGAGTTTCTTTTTAAAGAAGCTCTTCGCATATCCTCCTGAAGTTCCGAAGAAGTAGCAGACCTTTCTTTTGGCTCTTCTCTGGGTGGAACTGGACTCCGAAGATGTTCTCCTTTTCCACTGCCGAGACGAATTGGATCCCGTAGTCGGTTGTGGAGACTACCACCTCCTCCTTTTCGGGGACAGCGTGGTAGGAGTGGACGAAGTAAAAGTAATCACCGCTCTTTATCCCTTCGAAGAGTTTGGAGCTTTTCTTCAGCCAAACCTGGTTCCAGCCTATGTGGGGGAGCTTCAAGTTCTCGGGCAACCTCACAACCTCACCTTTTAAAATCCCGAGACCCTCGGTTTTCCCGTGTTCGTAGCTCCTCTCGAAGAGTATCTGGAGACCGAGGCATATGCCGAGGAAGGGCTTTCCCGACCCGATGTGTTCAAGCAGGGGCTTTAGAAGATCCCGCCTCCTTAAGTTCTCCACAGCCCTCCTGAAGGCACCCTGACCGGGAAAGACGAGGACCTCAGCCCTTTTGACCTCAAAGGGATCACCCGACACCTTCACTTCTCCGAAGCCTACATGTTCGAGAGCCTTCACTACGCTCCTGAGGTTTCCGAGACCGCAGTCGAGAATGACGGTCCTCATATCCCCGTTCCCAAAGTTGCGAACCAGCTCAGCTTGTCCGTAACCATCAAAACACCGAGGGTAACGAGCAGAACACCCCCCACCACCTCAACCAAACCGAAGAACCTCCCGAACCTCCTCACGAACCCGAGAAAGGCTGTCATCAAAAGACCCGCTACCAAGAAGGGTATCCCGAGACCCGCTGAGAAGGTAAGAAGGAGTAAGGCACCCTCCCTTACCGTCTCCTGTTGGGAAGCTAAAAAGAGTATTGAGCCGAGGACGGGACCTATGCAGGGAGTCCAACCGAAGGCAAAGACGATCCCTATGAGGAGCGCGCCTATGTAGGAAGCTCCGGCTTTGGCTTCCTTCCTGAACTGCCTGTAGAGATACTCGTGGAGACCGAAGAGGTAAAGGGAAAGGACTACAGCGAGGGCGCCAGTAAGAGAAAAGAAGGTCTCCCTGCTGATGACCTCAAAGAGGAAGAGGGCTGTAAGGATAGCTTGAACGCCTATTAGTTCCCTCAAAAAGTTCTCCCTCAGGAGAACTCCTGCAAAGTGGAGACCGAAGAATATTACAAAACCTCCCCCTATTTTGGCTATCTCCACCTGATAGGCTCTCAGGACCTGTCCAACGAGCGAGGCTGAAGCTCCAAGCATGGTAAAGACTACGGAAAAACCTATCACGAAAAAGAGGGCTGAGATGAAGACCTTGGGTGTGAAGACCCTGTTTTCCCTTTGGAGTTCCTCGACGCCGACACCCGAAATGTATGAGAGGTATGCCGGGATGAGGGGAAGGACGCAAGGGGAAAGAAAGGCTAAGACCCCGGCTATGAAAGCTCCGAGGAAGGTAACCTCGAACATAACGAGTATTATAGCTCCTCACTCAACGAGGACTATAACGAGGGACAGGTCCTCCTCCGGAGACAGAGATCTGTAAAGCTCCAAGATCCTGTCCGCACTCTCCTCTATGTCCCTGCCGATCAGCCTCCCCAGTTCCTCCTCCCCTATCTTCCCCACAGCCCCGTCCGAAATGAGAAGAAAGACGTCCCCCCTCTCCCAGCTCCCTTCCCTGAGGACCACATCGGGTGTCCAGTCCATACCGAGGACGGAGACATGTTTCTTCCCGCCTTTTAACCTTATCTG
>WFYM01000168.1 GCA_015490115.1 Aquificaceae bacterium | reverse complement strand
TTTTTATATATTTTTCTGATATACTCTACTCTTCCTTTTGGGGGTTACTTGTTCGGGATGCTTGAAAAGGCTTTAGGGAGTGGCGGAGCCGGTGCTTTGGTGAACGTATTTGTTGGGTGCTTTTTTCTCTTCGGTGCTTTTTATCTCTATAAGAAAGCAGGATTTAGTTCTTTGCCTTATTTACTTGCAGGTTTTTTGATCTTGGCGTTTATTTCTCTTGGTATCGAGAGACCTGCGGAGAGGGTTCACTTAGTTGAATACGGTATACTCGGCTTTCTTGTGGCGAAAGCTTTTGAACTCAGGAGCTTTTTAGCTTCAGTTACTTTTGTGTTTTTTGTCGGAGTTGTTGATGAGGTAATACAGTGGGTTTTGCCAAACAGGACCGGAGACCTTAGGGACGTTTTGATGAACACGGTGGGGGGAGTTATTGGGGTTTGGCTTGGGAGGTCTGTCGGGTGAAGGTTCTTGTAACTGGCGGGGCTGGTTACGTTGGGTCTCACGTGGTGAAGCTACTCGGTGAGGCGGGATACGAGGTCCTCGTCTACGACAATCTCTCTACGGGACACGAGTGGGCGGTCCTTTACGGGAAGCTCGTGGTAGGGGACCTCGAAGATAAGAAGAAGTTGAGGAGGGTTTTTGAGGAGTTCAGACCTGAAGCTGTTATGCACTTTGCAGCTTACATAGTGGTTCCTGAGAGTGTAAGGGAGCCTCTGAAGTATTACAAAAATAACGTCGCAAACACCTTGAACCTTCTTGAGGTGATGGAGGAGTTCGAAGTAAAAAGGTTTATATTCTCCTCTTCCGCTGCTGTCTACGGTATACCGGAGAAGGTTCCTGTTTCAGAAGACGCTCCCCTAAAACCTATAAACCCTTACGGGGAGACGAAGGCTGTTGTCGAAAACATTTTGAGGGACCTTTCTGAAGCCAAAGATTTCAGATACGTCTCTCTTAGATACTTCAACGTAGCCGGGGCTGACCCGGAAGGGAGGATAGGTTTTGCCTATCCGAAACCTACACATCTCATGATCAGAGCTTTGAAGACCGCAAAGGGTGAGATAGACAGGCTTGAGATATACGGGACGGACTACCCGACACCGGACGGGACCTGCATAAGGGACTACATACACGTTATGGACATCGCAAACGCTCACATCCTCGCCCTCGAATACCTGTTCGACGGTGGGAAGAGTGAGGTTTTCAACTGCGGATACGGTAAAGGTTATTCTGTGAGGGAGGTAATAGAAGCTGTGAAAAAGGTAACGGGAAAAGACTTTACTGTTGTCGAAACAGAAAGAAGACCGGGGGACCCTCCTGTTCTTGTAGCTGACAGTACTAAGATAAGGGAAAAGCTCGGTTGGGAACCTAAATACGACGACCTTGAGTTCATAGTAAGGACAGCTTGGGATTGGGAGAGGAGAAGATAAGGAGGGAGGTATTTCACCTAATCCTCTTCGTTCTTTCCGTCCTTTTGGCGTTGGAAAGGAGCGGTATCCCCGACTTCGAAGAGGAGGAAGTCTATGTGAGGGGCAGGATCGTGGGTGATGTTCTAAGAGAAGGAGGAAAAACAGTTACAAAGATAAAGGTGGAGGAGAGCGAGGTAGAGGAGATAGAGGGGAGGAAGTGCGTCCTTGTTGTTTACGGACCCTTTCCGGGATGCGGGTGCGAGGTGTCTCTCATAGGCAAATTGAAGGTGAAAGAAGGGAAGGTTTACATATACGCGAGGGGTGAGGATGTGGAGCTTTCAAGGACTCAGGGTATCAGAGAGGCTCTTATGAGAAGATACTCCGAGAAGACCAAAGACGAAGAGATAAGGGGTCTCGGGCTTTCTTTTCTCTTCGGTGAGCCGAGGGAGCTTATAGACCCTGAAGTTCAAAAGAGCTTCCTGAGGACCGGACTCGTTCACCTTCTTGTGATATCGGGGCTTCACGTCGGGACTATAGCCTTCATACTTTTGAAACTGCTACCGAGGTTTTGGGGTCTCAAGCTCTCCCTTATCGGAGTTTCGGTATACACCCTCTTTATAGTTCCCCACGAGCCTCCCGTTCTCAGGGCAACCATAATGGCTGTTCTTATAATACTCTCGCATCTTACCTTCAGGAACCCCAACCACCTCAGCATACTCCTCTTTTCAGGAACGGTAATACTCTTTGTTTTTCCCCACTACGTATCTTCATACTCTTTTTGGCTCTCATTTTTTGCTACGGGATACATAATCCTCACACTCAGGGATCTCGAGGGTGGGAAGGTGTTTAAGACCTTTCTTGTTTCCGCTTCAGCCTTTTCGGGTGTTGCACCTTTGGTCAGCACCTTCTCCTATATCTCACCGGTCTCAGTTCTTCTTACACCCTTGATCGCCCCTTTGGTGGTCCTCTATTCCTTGTTTGGGATCCTTTCCTTGTTTACGCTGATGAGCTTTCCGCCTTTTGTGGACCTCTTTAATCTGACGGGGAAGCTGTTCGTTAGCTTTGTTTCCCTCGGAGAAAAGGTTTCTAAGGAAGTGTATCCGCAACTTTTCTTTTGGGAAGCTGTGCTTCTTAGTCTTTTTGGGGCTTTTTTCCTTTACGTTTTGAAAGGAAGGCTGAAGGTTCTTCCCTTGGCTCTTGTGAACTGTTGGCTTTTTATAAGGTCGTTAAATTAGAAGCTGTTAGAGTATCATGATATGAGGTTTACTTTTCTTTTTGAGAATTTCAAAGCTTCTGTCTGTTGTGTAGAACTCATCAACATTCATTACGCTTGCATATATTAGGGCGTCCACCGCAGGGAGACCTGTCCCGTGGCTTATGTCTGCTCCGCTCTCCGCTATGTCTAGGTTCACAGGGACAACTTCACAGTTAAGAGTTATCGCTTCCTTGATAGCGTCCCACTCTTCAATCCTCCCGAGTTTGTGAAAAAGTCGTCTAAGTTCGAAAAGCACCAAGGAAGAAGTTAGAGCCTTTAGTTCTCCTTCTACTATTATTCTCCATACCTGAACGGCCTTTTCGTTTCCTTCGAACACCTTAATGAAGAACCCTGTATCCAAACCTACACTTTCCACTCCTCCCTCCTCATACGGGAAAGTTCTTCTAAAGCTTGCTCAGCTTCGGATTTTGATAGCTTGAAGTTCAAGAGCTTCCTACCCGCCTCTTTCTTCTTCTGTTCAATAACGAACTCCTCAAGGGACTTGGCGATGAATTTAGAAAGGCTTACTCCTTCCTTACGTGCAAGGTTCTTCAGCTCCTCAACAAGCTTCTTATCCATAGAGATGGTAACCCTTTCAACCATGAATATTATGATAAGTGATTCATAACATATCTTCAAGGTCCCAAAAACTCGAGGAAGGTGTCTCTTAGTATCTCCATGCTCTTTCTCAGTTCCTCCTCGAACTCTTCCTCCTCGAGGTTCATGGATCTTGCTAAGCCGGGAAAGTCCTGCCTCTGGAGGACGGAGCTTCCCCTCTCTTTCACGAGTCTGAGATGAGTCTCAACCTGTCTCAGGAACATAAAAGCTCTGTATGCGGGTTCGAGGGAGGGGTAGGACTCCTTTAGGATCTCAAAGCCCCTTACCATGGAACTCTCCCTTATCCCCTCCTTTATGAGGAGATACTGAACTAAAAACTCTCCGTCGAAGATGCCACCCGGTCCGAACTTTATGTCAACGACGTCCCTTCCCCTCCTTGCGTGTTCTTGAAGTTTCATCCTCATCTCGTATACCTCTCCCCTCTCCTTTTCACCCCAAGGCTTTCCGAAGAGGAAGTTTTCTATTTCTTTTTCGAGGTCTTCCTTTAGCTCCTCATCACCTGTTATGAACCTCGACCTCGTCCAAGCTATCCTCTCCCAAGTTCTTGCCTCCTTTGAAAAGTAATTTCTGTAAAAGCTGAGGGTTGGGACGAGTTCTCCTTTGCTTCCCATCGGTCTTAGCCTGAAGTCGAGGTCGTAAAGGTAGCCTTCCGGTGTGTGTGCTGTTATGAACCTTACCATCCTTTGGACCTTTTCCGTGATCCGGGACCTTCTTACAGTGTCTTTGCTGCAAAAGACAAGGTCGAGGTCCGAGCCGAAGGTAAGCTCACGACTTCCCAGTTTCCCGAGGGAGTAAAGGACAGCCCCTTCTCCTTTGAGACCCAACCTCTCCCACAGCTTTTCGAGGAGAAAATCCGCTATCAGGCTGAGGGACCTGAAGAGTTCCTTTAGGCTTTCGGTGTCCCTCTTTCCCATAAGGTAGACGAGACCCACCCTTATCTCCCATACCTTTTTGAACCTTCTGAAGAGGTTCTCGAGGGTTAAGGGGAGCGTTTCCTCGTATTTTGAAAACTCCTCTTTTAGCCTCTCTTTGGTGGGATACTCCTGATAGAGGGTGAGGACGTCCTCGACGAGGTCCGGGTTTTTTCCTATGAGGGAAGAAAGGGCTGAGGAGAGGGAGAAGACGTTGAAGAGACCGGATAAAAAGTCTTCTTTTGGTTCGCTCAAGATCACCTTCTTTCCCGTCGGGTTTGAGAAGAACTTGTCGAAGTTGAGGAGCGTCTCGTCCGGATCCGGGGACTTCGAGGAAAGTTCCACTATCCTAGGGACGAGGGAGAGGAATTTGTCCTTTTCCCTGTCCGAGAGCCTCGAACCCTCTTTGCCGTAGAGGTATCCGAGGAGCAAGCTGAAGCTCCTATCCGGCTTTTTGAAGCCTTTTTCCTTCAGTATAAAGGAGCCGTAGTCCTGATCTCCTGTTATCAGGGCTATCTGGATGGGCTTTAATTCTTCTCCCTTCTTTTCCGGAACGAGGCTATCGAATATTTCTTTTACACCTTCCCTTATCCTTTCAAGCTCCTTCAGGAAGGCTTTTTCTTCCATCCCGAGGAACTTGGCTATCTTAGGGACATCCTCGTCCCTCAGGACGTGGGTCTTTATGCACTTCTCGATCTGGATCCTGTTTTCGAGGGTCCTCAGGAAAGAGTAAGCTCTCTCCAAGAAGAGGGTCTCCTCGTCGGAAAAGACACCCCTTTGGCTCAGCTTCCATATGCCCCTGAAGGTGTTCCTCTCCCTCAGGAAGGGTGTCTTTGAGCCGAGGAGTATTATGAGGGACTGGACGGTAAACTCAACCTCCCTTATGCCGCCTTCTCCCGTCTTTACGTTGAAGCCCCTCACGAAGCTCTTTTTGGCTTCCGCTTCCACCCTCTTTTTCATCAGCCTTATCTCTTCGACGAGCCTGTAGTCGGCTGAGGCGAAGACAAAGGGCTTTACCACTTCCCTCATGAACCTCTCCCCCAGTTCCCTGTCTCCCGCTACGGGTCTCGATCTCAAAAGTGCGAACCTCTCCCAAACTCTGCCGTAGGACTCGTAGTAAAGCTCGGCACTCCTCACGGACATGCTGACAGGTCCCGTCTTTCCGAAGGGTCTGAGGTCAAGATCAACCTCGTAAGGTCTTCCCTCCAGAGTTTGAGCTGTGAGGAGCTTCACAACTTTTTTGAAGACCTCGGAGAAGAACTCGTTCAAAGATAGCTTTCCTGCTTTTCCTTTATCTGAGGAGTGCAGAAAAATAAGGTCAACGTCCGAGTAGAAGTTCAGCTCTTCGCTCCCCAGCTTCCCGAGTCCTATAACAACTCCCGTCGCTTCCTTTCCCGTTTCTTCTACGGGCTTTCCGTATCTTTCCTTGACCTCTTCGAAAGCTCTCTTGTAGGCTGTTTCGATAAGGGCGTCCGCAAGAAAGGAGTATTCCCTTAGTATGTCCTCGGTCTTTGCCGTCCCGAGAAGGTCTTTTGCAAAGAGCCTCATGAGTTCCCTGTGCCTGTAGTAGGCGAGCTTCTCGGAGAAGGTCTCATCGTCCATGGTGTCGGAGACTATTTTTCCGAGGTCCTTCAGGTAGTCCTCTTTTTCTTTGAAACGATACCAGAGCTTCGGGATAGTTCTTTGGAAGTCCTCCGGGTGGTTCAGGAGGAACTTCCTCAGGCACTCGGACTGGTCGAGGATCTCAAGGAGCAGTGTAAAGCGTCTCTCGTTGAGGTAATTGAGCAGGCTTTTGGGATCAGGGTGTTTGCTGAGGAGCCTGTAGAACCTCTCCTTTGTCCTTTCTGGGTCGGCGAGTCTTGGGAGGGCGGTGGTCCACCACCGTGACGGGACATCCATAATATAATTTTCTCACATGAGCAAATTCATCTTCGTGACGGGCGGGGTCCTCTCCTCCTTAGGGAAGGGAGTCACTTCCGCTTCCATAGGTGCAATCCTCGAAGGAATGGGATACAAAGTTACCCTCCAGAAACTCGACCCCTATCTTAACGTCGATCCGGGGACGATGAGTCCCTACCAACACGGTGAGGTTTACGTGACAGAAGACGGGGCGGAGACGGATCTGGACCTTGGACACTACGAGAGGTTTACGAACGCTGTGATGACAAAAGACAATAACGTGACGGCGGGAAAGGTTTACTTCAACGTCATATCGAGGGAGAGGAGGGGAGACTATCTCGGGACTACCGTTCAGGTGATACCCCACATAACCGAAGAGATAAAGAGCTTGATAAAGAAGGTGGCAAAGGACACGGACGTTGTCATAGTCGAGATAGGTGGAACTGTTGGAGACATAGAGGGTCTTCCTTTCCTCGAAGCTGTCCGCCAGCTCTCTTTGGAACTCGGCAAATCCAACTCCATGTTTATACACGTCACTTACGTTCCATACATAAAGACAGCCGGAGAGTTGAAGACAAAACCTACACAGCACTCGGTAAAGGAGCTGAGGGCGATAGGCATACAGCCGGACGCTGTGATATGCAGGGCGGACAGGGACCTTCCGAAAGGTATAAAGGCGAAGATAGCACTCTTTTCGAACGTTGAAGAATCCGCCGTCATTTCCGCACCGGATCTTGAATGCATATATGAGCTTCCGAGCAAGTTCAAAGAAGAAGGTCTCGACAGGTTGATAGCTGAGAGGCTCGAACTCGAATACAGAGAAGCCAACCTTTCGAAGTGGAAGAAGATAGTGAGCATAATAAAGAACACGGAAGAGACGGTTGACATAGCTGTTGTAGGGAAATACGTGGAGCTGAAGGACGCCTACAAGAGCATAATAGAAGCTCTCACCCACGGGGGAATAGCGAACAGGGTGAAGGTAAACATAGTTTGGAAGAGTGCGGAGAAGCTCGATCCTGATGAGCTTCTCGAGGTGGACGGGATTTTGGTTCCGGGAGGCTTCGGTGAGAGGGGGACCCAAGGGAAGATAGAAGCCCTTAGGGTGGGAAGGGAAAGGGGTATACCTACCTTCGGTATATGTCTCGGTATGCAACTTATGGCTGTTGAGTTCGCGAGAAACGTCCTCGGTCTAAAAGAAGCGAACTCGACCGAGTTCGACCCCGACACACCTTATCCCGTTATAGACCTCATGGAGGAGCAAAGGAAGATAGATAAGCTGGGAGGGACCATGAGGCTCGGTGCTTACCCGTGCGTTCTTGTAGAGGGGACGAAGGCGAGGGAAATATACGGAAAGGAGGTGGTTTACGAGAGGCACAGGCACAGATACGAGTTCAACAACAGGTTCAGACCACTCTTTGAAAAGCACGGAATGGTCTTTTCGGGACTATCCCCCGACGGAAAGCTTGTAGAGATAATGGAGCTGAAGGACCACCCTTGGTATATAGGGTGTCAGTTTCATCCCGAGTTCAAGAGCAAACCTTTCGATCCTCATCCTCTCTTTGTTTCCTTTGTGAAGGCGTCCCTTGAGAGGAGGAGGGCAAAGGTTTAAAATTAATACTTAGCCGGCGTAGCTCAGTCGGCAGAGCGCGGGCTTCGTAAGCCTGATGTCGCGGGTTCGAGTCCCGCCGCCGGCTCCATAAAAAGATGACGAAGCTCCAAAAAGTTCTGCTCGGCATAGGAAGTTTTATACCTCCCATTTACGTGATTCTCGTCCTCACCACTCCCCTTCGGAACTTCTTCAAAGAAGGCTTCCTCGAGACACTCACGACGGAGAAGCTGATATTTCTGTTCGTTCACTTTCTCGTCTTTTCTCTGGCGGTCTTTATGTTCGTTTTGTTCCTCGTCCATCTTCTAAGTGGCAGGCGGAGAAGAGTAGAAAAGGTCCTTTGGGTCACCCTTTTCATAGTCCTTAACGTCTTTTCCCTGCCCCTCTACTGGTTTTTGGTGGTCAGGAGGTCTTAATGTTAGCATAATTTCCATTATGTTAACATAATGTTTTGTATTACAAAGTAATTCAAATTTCTTAACTTAAGTTTTTGAAATATCAATAAAAATCGAACATTTGTATTACAGAAGCTGTGCTAAAATCTCACCTATGGGTGAGGTAATATCCCTCAGGATGGACAGCTCCCTCCTCGGGGAGATAGACAAGGTGGCGGAGGAGGAGGGGAAGACGAGGAGTGCGGTCATAAAGGAGGCGGTAAGATACTACCTTCAGCACGTTCGCCGAAAGGAGAATATGGAGAGCTTCGTTCCCTTTGCGGAGTATAAAAAGGTGAACGAGGAGTTAGTGAAAGCGCTAGGCAGGATAAAGGAGCTTGAGGTGGAGATCGCGAACCTGAGAAAGGAAAACGAAGCTCTCAAGAAAGAGGCAAGTAAAAAGAGAAGGTGGTTCTTTTAGGCTTCTTTGAACTCGCAGGTCTCGGGGTCTATCGTGGAGTAGAGGGGCTTTACCTTTCCTTCGGGGGTTGAGTCTTCGAAGTCCCTCGGGACTCCGAGTTCCTCTATGCACTTTACAAGGTCGTGGTAGAACTCCGCCACCTTGACGAGACCCGTTTCCTTCCCAACTTCGTTGAAAGCCCTTATCTTGTCCGTCGCTTTACCCTTGCCCCTCTCCACTATAGCCCCCGCGTGTCCGAAGGACACACCCTCGAGCTTCTCCTGAAACTTTCCCGCAACGAAGGCAGCCACTGGCTTGTTCCACCTTCCCTCTTTGTAAAGCCTCAGGATCGTCTCAGCAGCTTGCTCCTCGTAAGTTCCCCCGACTTCTCCCTGTATGATCACACCCTTCACGTTCGGGTCGTCAGCTATCTCCTCGAGGGCGTCCGCAAAGGTGGTGCATGATATAACGTCACCTCCGAGGGCGAGAGCCATGTAGACACCCCATCCCCTCCTCATGAACATCTCCGCAGTCGTGGTCGTGAGACCCCCCGACTTGCTGAGGATGACGAGGCTTCCGTCCCTGTATGCTATCGAAGGGTTCTTACCGCCTATGGCTCCTATCCTCGCCGGTATCCTCGGAACTATGCACCCCAGCGATGTCGGACCTACTATCGTCACACCCCTCTCCTTCGCGTAGTGGTAGAAGTAAACTGTGTCCCTGATCGGAACGTGTTCGGTGATTATGTATATGACCTTTATACCAGCGTCGATGAGTTCTATGACCGCATCCTTGACGGAAGCGGGAGGGACGTAGACGAGACCCGTGTTCACATCTCTTCCTTCGGGAGATTCGAGAGCTTCCCTTACCGTGTTGAATACGGGGATCCCCGCGACCTTCTGACCACCCTTTCCCGGCGTCACACCCACCTTTATTATCCCCGGATAGAGGGCTTGGGTCTCAGCAACGACTTGAGAAGCTTCCCTTCCCGTGATACCTATTACAATCACCCTCGTTTTGTCGTTGAGATATTTAGTTCCGACGGACCAGTTTCTCTCCATCCTCTTACCTCCTGACGGGTCAAATATTTTAAGGGTTTGCGGGACCGAAGGTCAAGCGACTTCGTCGATCGTATACTCAACCAGCTCCCCGGTGAAGCTCTCAAAGAGGAATGTGTTGCCTTTCCTTGACACAACGTAGTTGGGCATCAGGGGGACCTTCCCCTTCCCGCCGGGGAGGTCGACCGCGTAAGTAGGTATCCCCATCCCCGATATCCTTCCCCTCATGTATTTGATTATCTCGAGACCTTTGTCAACCGTGGTCCTGAAGTGGACGGCTCCCTTTATCGGGTCGCAGTGAAAAAGGTATTGAGGCTTTACCTTTATCCTTAGAAGTTCCCTGCTCAGTTTGAGCATCACCTCGGGGTCGTCGTTCACCCCCTTCAAAAGGACCGCTTGGTTATTAACGGGTATGCCGTGTCTTAAGAGTCTGTCAACGGCTTCTTCCGCAAGTTCCGTAATCTCGTTCGGATGGTTGAAGTGGGTGTTTATCCATATGGGTGAGTACTTCTCGAGGATGCTGAGGAGCTTTTCGTCGAAGAACCTCTGGGGTGCGAGGACGGGAAGTCTCGTCCCGAACCTTATTAT
>WFYM01000167.1 GCA_015490115.1 Aquificaceae bacterium | reverse complement strand
CCTACAGCTGTGCATACACCGAAGAGAACCGCCGTCTTCCCGTCTATTATCCTGAAGTAGTCCTCCTCTGAGATTAACTTCCCGGCACTGCTCAGTTCGAGAACCTGAGCCTCCGCCATCTCCATAACTGCTTCGCTCACGATCCTTATCATCTCCATGTTCCCGTAAGTTGAGAATATCCTGAGGGCTTTCGCGTACATGTAGTCTCCCGTGAGGACAGCAACGCCGTTTCCGAAGATGAGGTTGGCTGACCTTCTCCCCCTCCTGCTCTGGGCGCCGTCGACGACGTCGTCGTGAAGGAGGGAAGCTGTGTGGATAAATTCTATGCCCACACCGAGGGGAAGGGCTTTTTCTAGATCACCTCCGCACATACCGCAGGTAAGGACCGTTATAAGGGGTCTTAACCTCTTACCTCCCCCCTCGAATATATACCTTCCCGTTTCGAGGACGAGCTTTACTTTTGGGTTTAACTCTTCGAAGATCCTCTTTTCTATCGCCTCTATCAGCTCCATACCCTTTTAGTGTGCCCGGCGGGACTTGAACCCGCGACCTCGGGGTCCGGAGCCCCGCGCTCTCTCCTTCTGAGCTACGGGCACTACTATTTTATGATAACTTTATAAGAACCCTTTTCTAATCCTTTCAGCTCCTCCGGTAACCTCCTCACCTCCTCCATGAGGGTCTCCCTTATCTCCTCGAGGGTGGGGAGCTTCTCCGTTAGCCTCCCCTCCTTCAGGACCTCTTTGACCAGGGCTTCTCCCTCGGACCTTTCTCCGAACCTCACCACCTCGTCGCGGTCCATGACGTCTCCCGAGTAGAACCTGAAGACTTGCCTCTTGTAAGGAAATGTCTTCTTTCCGGGACTCGTCTTTATTTTGGGCCTTCCCTCGTATTCCACCAGCTTGTAAGCCATATCGAGGTGGGGAGCGTCCTCCGAGGTTATGAACCTCGTCCCGACGCCGAATGCGTCCACAGGAGATCCCTTAGAGAGCCACCTCTCTATCCTGTACTCGTCCACACCACCGCTCACTATTATCTTCACGTCTTTCAGACCAGCCTCGTCGAGAACCCTCCTCACCTCCTTGGAGAGCCTCTCTATGTCACCGCTGTCTATCCTAACACCGACAACGGAAACACCCTCTTTCGCGAGCTTTACCGTCTTCTTCGCAGCTTCGAGGGTGTCGTAGGTGTCCAGTAAAAAAACAACCCCCTTCGGGAAGCTCTCAGCGAAAGCCCTGAAGGCTTCCTCCTCGTCGCTGAAGACCATAATATAGGAGTGGGCTACGGTCCCGAAGACGGGTATCCCGAACCTCCTCCCGGCTTCGAGGTTTGAGGTCCCTGCAAAACCCGCTATGTAGCTCGCCCTCGCAGCGTAAATCCCAGCCTCTATACCGTGCGCCCTCCTGAAGCCAAAGTCGACGAGGGTCTTCCCCCTTGAGACTAAGTAGCTCCTCACAGCTTTTGAAGCTACGAGGGTCTGAAAGTGTATGACGTTTATGACGAGGGTTTCGAGTATCTGGACCTCAGGCAAGGGTCCCTCTATCTGGACTATAGGCTCGTTCTGAAACACTATCCTCCCTTCGGGGATGGCGTAGAGGTTTCCCCTGAACTCGTATTCTCTCAAAAAGTCGAGGAAGAAGTCCTTGAACCTCCCGAGGCTCTTTAAGTATCTTAGCTCTTCGTCTCCGAACTTGAACCTCTCGAGAGCTTCGAGTAATGTTTCGAGACCGCAGGAGACCAAGAAATTTCTGTTTTTAGGTAGCTCCCTCACAAAGAGGCTGAAGACAGCCCTCCCCCTCTTCCCGTGTTCGAGAAAGCTCTGAGCCATAGTAAGTTCGTAGAGGTCCGTGCAAAGACCGAGTTTCTCCATAAGGAATTATTTTAGTGTCCACTGTAGAAGTGTCTCACACCCGCTTTGAACCTGTAAAAGTAATGAACACCACCTCCCCAGTATCCGTGGATCTTATGGACGTGGTGAACGGGCGGAACGTGTATGAAGCTAATTCCCCAAATAGCGTGGGGATGGTCCCAGTCGTGGAAGACAGGCACAATAACTAAAAGACCGCCCTCGTAGTAGTAGTGGTGGCAGAGGTATTTATCCTCGTGGGCTTTCGCCGGGATAGCGAACAAAACCAGAGCTACCAAAATTCCTAAAAGCCACCTCATAGCTTCCACCTCCTTCCTTTAATTTAGGTCTTCACGTCTAACCTGTGCGCCCTCCCTACCAGCTGTCTGAAATCTTTAAAACCCCTCTCCTCCATAAACCTCTTTATACCTTCCAAGACCTTCAGGGGTGCGAAGGGGTCGAAGAAGTTAGCTGTCCCCACTTGAACGGCTGAAGCTCCAGCGTATATATGTTCGAGGGCATCCTCGTGGGTAGTTATCCCCCCAACCCCTATAATGGGGACAAGGTTCCCGAACCTCTCGAACACCTCCCAGACCATCCTCACAGCTACGGGAAGTATGGCAGGTCCTGAGAGACCCCCGAACTTGGTGGAGAGGTCTGGCTTTTCCTTCTTTAGGTTTATCTTCATGCCGAGGAGCGTGTTTATGAGGACTATACCGTCCGCACCGGAATCTACACAGATCTTTGCAAATTCCGTTATGTCCGTCACGTTCGGTGAGAGCTTTACAAGAACAGGCTTTTTAACGCTCGCCTTTACCCTCTCGATGAGGCTCCCGAGGGCTACAGGGTCGTGTCCGAAGGCTATACCACCCCTCTTTACGTTCGGGCAGGAGACGTTAAGCTCGTAGGCTACAACCTTCTCCGCGGATTCGAGAGCCTTGCAGACCTCAACGTATTCCTCCTCCGTCTCACCGAAGACGTTCACTATGAAGTTAGTTTCGACGTCCTTTATCTTCGGGTATATCTTCTCCAAGAACCCTTCCACTCCGGGGTTTTGGAGACCTATGGAGTTCAGCATACCGCAGGGTGTCTCGACTATCCTCGGTGGCTCGTTCCCCTCCCTCGGCTTTAGGGATATACCTTTTGTGACGATAGCCCCGAGCTTGGATATATCGTATATCTCCATGGCTTCCGTGCCGTAGCCGAATGTCCCGCTCGCCACCCAGACGGGGTTTTTGAACCTCACACCGAAAAGCTCGAGGGAAAGGTTCAAAGGATCCCCTCCAGGGCTTCCTTCCTCTGCCTGCAGGTCGGACACTCACCGCAAGGGGGTTCCGTCCCCATATAGCAGGAGTAGGTCTTCTCGAAAGGGACTCCGAGTTCCTTTCCGAGGAGGGCTATCTCCCTCTTCGTCATCCCTAAGAAGGGCGCCCAGACGTGAATTCTGACCTTCTTCTTGGCTGTCAGGGTCGAACCCGCGTTTATCGCCGACTCCGCACTCGCTATGAACTCGGGTCTGCAGTCGGGATAGGGCGTGTCTAAAGCATGGACCCCTATGCCTATGTGGTCTATCTCGAGGGCGTCGGCGAAAGCTCCGGCTATGGCGAGGAAGTTCAGGTTCCTCATGGGAACGGTCGTAACAGGTGGCTCGTCGCTCGGGTAGTCACCCGTCGGAACCTCGACAGTTTCGTCTATTAAGGCTGAACCCTTTATGCTCCTGTAGGTGGGGATCTCGACGACTATGTGGTCTTCGACGCCTGCTATCTTGGCGAGTTCCTTCGCATACTTTAGCTCTACCCTGTGCCTCTGACCGTAGTCGAAGGAGACAGCCCAAACCTTATCGAACTCCCTCTTTGCGAGCCAAAGGAGGGTCGCCGAGTCCATACCGCCCGAAAGAAGGACTATGACCTTCCGCATCACTAATAATTGTAGAATAGAAGGCATGGATATCCTGAAGGACTACAGGCTCGTCCCCCTCGAAGAGGGTGAGGACTTCATAAGACTTTTGGTCCCTAAGAACTTCAACCACGAAGACCTCGAAGAGATAAGGTTCCTGACTGGGAAGGAGGTGAGGGTGAAGGTCGTCCCGGAGGAGGAGTTCGTGAGGGAGCTTCAAAAGAGGCTCTCCGAGGAGGAGATAAGGATAGAGGGAGAGGAGGCGGAAGGTAGCGAGAGCGTTGACCTCTTGCTCGCTCAAGAGGACAGCCCCGCAGTCAGTCTCGTGAACTCGCTACTTATAAAGGCTTCCGCTGTCAACGCCTCCGACGTCCACTTCGAACCGTATGAAAGTGAAGCTGTTGTGAGGATAAGGATGGACGGTGTCCTCCACGAAGTAACAAGAATACCTGCAACAACATACCAGAGCGTAGTTTCGAGGATAAAGGTGATGTCCAACCTGAACGTGGCGGAGAGGAGAATTCCCCAAGACGGAAGGATAAGGGTGAGGATAGGGAACAGGGATCTGGATATCAGGGTGTCTGTCGTTCCGACCGTCTTCGGTGAGAGGGTTGTCCTCAGGCTCCTCGACAGAACGGGTCATCTCTTGAGGCTCGAAGACCTCGGACTCTCCGAGAGGGACGAGGAGAAGGTGAGGAGGCTCGCAAAAAAACCCCACGGCATAGTCCTCGCCACAGGACCAACAGGTGCAGGGAAGACAACGACCCTCTACGCCATGATCCTATACGTCAAGGACCCGAAAAAGAACATAATCACCATAGAGGACCCGGTTGAGTATCAGATAAAGGGGGTAAGCCAGATACAGGTGAACCCGAAGGTGGGTCTTACCTTCGCAACGGGTCTGAGATCGGTCCTCAGACAGGACCCTGACATAATAATGGTCGGGGAGATAAGGGACTCGGAGACAGCGGACATAGCTGTCCACGCAGCCCTCACCGGACACCTCGTCCTTTCGACCCTCCATACGAACGACGCCCCATCAGCTGTAACTAGGCTCGCTGACATGGGAGTCGAACCCTTCCTAATAGCGAGTTCCCTCGAAGGGGTAATAGCCCAAAGGCTCGTTAGAAGGATATGCAGGAACTGCATAGAGGAATACAAACCTTCGGAGGAGGAGCTGAGGGAACTCGGAATAAGAGACTACGAAGGACCCCTCTACAGGGGAAGGGGCTGTGAGGAGTGCCTCTGGACGGGATACAGAGGAAGGATAGGGATATTCGAGGTCCTCGAACTCGACGAAGATTTAAAGAAGCTCGTAGCCGAAACTCAAGATGCGAACGAGATAAGGGAGGCGGCGAGGAAAAAGGGATTCAGGACCATGATCGAGGACGGTATAGAGAAGGTGATCTCCGGCATAACCACATCGAGCGAGGTGATAAGCGCTGTGAAGACCTAAAAGGGCTTCTCTGGAACCTTCTCCCAGTCCTTCAGGAAAAGCTCTATACCTTTGTCGGTTAAAGGGTGCTTGAAGAGCTTTTCCATAACGGAAAAGGGCATCGTGCATATGTCAGCACCGATGAGGGCTGCTTCGACGACGTGCATGGGGTGTCTTACGCTCGCCACTATTATCTGGGTGTCTATCTCGTAGTTAGTGAATATCTCCTTCACCTCCCTTATCAGCTTCATCCCCTCACCCGAGACGTCGTCCACCCTTCCGACGAAGGGGGAGACGTACGAAGCTCCGGCCTTTGCAGCTATGAGGGCTTGAGCCGGTGAAAAGACGAGGGTAACGTTGGTAGGTATACCTTCCGACTCTAAAACCTGAACAGCCTTCATACCCTCAGGTGTCATGGGTATCTTCACGACGACGTTTTCACCGAGTTCAGCCAGCATCCTCCCCTCCTTTATCATCCCCTCAGCGTCCAAAGAAACGGTCTCGAGGCTGACGGGTCCATCAACCTCCTTCAATATCTCCTTTACCACCTCCATGAAGGGCTTTCCCGTCTTTGAGATGAGGGTAGGGTTCGTTGTGACGCCGTCGAGGATACCCCACTCGTTCGCCTTCCTTATCTGGTCTATGTCAGCTGTGTCTAAGAAAAACTTCATCTCTTCACCTCCTCTAGTGGAGAATATTTTAATCCAACCGCTTTGAAAAGCTTTCTGAGTTCCTTCTCGGTAAGATCCCTCCACTTCCCCTGAGGTAGGTCACCGAGCTTCAAGGGTCCTATGGCTACCCTTATCAGTCTCGTGACCGGATGTCCGAACTTGCCGAGGAACCTCTTCACGAGGTGCTTCCTCCCCTCGTGGAAGGTTATCTGGATCCAAGTCTTCGGACCTTCGTATCTGAGTATCTTGACGTCGTCCGGTTTTGCGAAGCCGTCTTCAAGCTCCGCACCTTGTCTCATCTTCTTCAGCTTGTTCTTCGGAACAACACCTTTTACCAAGGCTACGTAGACCTTAGGGAGTTTGTATCTTGGGTGCATTACCCTGTTGGCAAGTTCCCCGTCGTTCGTGAGGAGCAAAAGCCCCTCCGTGTTGTAGTCGAGCCTCCCCACCGGATAGACCCTCTCCGGGACGTCCTTTATAAGCTCCTCTATCGTCCTCCTTCCGTCCGGAGACTTCCCGAGCTGGGTGAGGTATCCGGGGGGCTTGTTGAGGATTATGTATCTTTTCCTCGGGAGCTTTACCTCCTTCCCGTCCACCTCTACCCTGTCGGTCTCCGGGTCTATTCTCACACCGAGGGAGGTGACCACCTCCCCGTTTACCTTCACCCTACCCTGTCTTATCAGCTCGTCCGCCTTCCTGCGGGAGGTGACCCCGCACATGGAGAGGTAGCGGTTGAGACGGACCTGCATAAGATCTGATCTTAACTCTCGAGGTCCTTTACCAGCTCCTCCTTCACTTCGGGGGGTATCTCGGCGATAGCCTTGTAGTTTTCGTGGCTCACCTCTATCCTGACAGGTTCCTTCTTGAAGTCCTCCACCTGCTCAGGGGTGAGGTTCCACTTCAGGAAGTGAACTACGGAAGCCTTACCCTCCTCGTAGTCCATTTTGCTCTTTTCGTTCGCAACAGCCTTTATCGTGTGCTTGTTTCCTATATGCATGTAAATGGTATCGTGTATCCCGACGAGCTTCGGGAGAAGCTTTCTTCTCTCCTCAGCTTCGGGTATCTCTATGAACATGGTCGCCGAGAGCTGGTTCTTCTCGGGTATCAGCTCGTTGTAGGTGTCTATCTCGAACTGGATGTCCTTCTCGTTCACTATCCTTTCAGCCCTTATCATCTCTTGGATCTGGAACCAGACCGTATCGAAGTTCTCGAAGACGAAGGTGACCTTGTCTCCTACGTGGACCCTCCTCCTCTTCTTCAGCTGGGTTATATACTTTACCTTCTCGGGTCTTACCTTCTCGTATTCGTAAATGTTGAGTATGTCCTTCATCTCAACCTTTCTCATACCTACACACCTCACAAAGTATTAATTAGAAGCTTCACCTTTCTTAGTAGGTATAAGGACCAGAACTGTCCCTAGAAAGGCAACGACGAGAACTAATATCAGCACAGCGGTATCAGGGCTGATTTTCATCCTTACCTCCTCCAGCTTCTAATAAGATAATCCCTATAATACCCGACGTTATAAACCCAAGAACACCAAAACCAAAAGACTTGATAGATACTTCTTCTTTGACAACAGGTTGTATTATTGAAAAAACGAAGAAAGCAAGGCTTAGATTTATGAAACCTTTTCCAAGCTCAAACTTGGTCGTCCGCTTTAATAACATTCACTCTCCTCCGTAAGCTCTGTAGAGGACCTCAATAGGATGAAGGGGCTTCTTCCCTGTTCCGAGTTCGATCATGTTGCCAGCGAGGGGGCATTCGGAAACTATAAGGTCGAACTCTTCGGACTTTAAGTCTTCGAAGAGTCTCGACCCTACCTTATAGGCGTGGTCGAAGGTCTCCTTTCTCACGCCGAAGGTCCCGTCGTGTCCCGAACACCTGTCTACCACCCTCACCTTCGTGTCGGGTATGAGCCTCAGGAGCGCGACACCCTTGTAGCCGACGTTCAGCGACTTTAAATGGCACGGTATGTGATAGGCTACCCTTCCCATTGAGACCTTGAAGTCTTTATTCAACCTTCCCCGCTCGTTCAACCTCCAGAGATACTCGTGGACATCGTAGACCTTCTCGGAGAGCCTCTTCGCATCAGGGTCATCTGGGAGAAGGAGTGGGTATTCGTACTTCAGCTGGAGGGCGCAGGTGGGTATGGGGACGAGGATGTCAAAGCCTTTATCGAGATAAGGCTTTAGCTTTTCGACGTTCGCTTTTGCCTTTTTCCTTGCCGTTTCCAAGTCCCCGACGTCAAAATAAGGTATACCGCAGCACTCCTGCTCTGGAAGTTCTACCTTTACCTCGTTCTTCTCAAGGACCCTGACCAGAGCTACCCCCTTAGGGAGGTAGTTGTAGTTTACAAGACACGTGTGAAATAGGGCTACCTTTCCGTTTTCACCCTTCACCTCCCTTTTGTTCTTCGAGAACCAAGACCTGAAGCTCTTTTCGTTGAAGCTGGGAAGGTTAGCCCTCCTGTCTATTCCAGCGATACCCTCTAAGAGGACCCTCACAGGTTTTGCTCTGAGGAGGGGGTTCACAAAACGAGCTTGGTGTCCCACCAAGAGCTTACCGCTCAGATCCGTGTTCGCCATGAGCCTCTGGAAGAGACCCGCACCCTTATTTTTGAACTTCCAAGCCTTGTAGCGGAGGGAGAGGTGGGGGAAGTCTATCCTCCACTCGTGTGGTGGTGTGTAGGGACACCTGAAGTAGCACTGTTTGCAGTGGAAGCAAAGTTCTAAGGGTCTCGCAAGCTCCTCCTTCGAGAGCTTATTTACGTCGTCCTCGTTCCTGTCCACAGCTTCAAAGAGGGCTGGGAAGGAGGGGCAGAAGCTGACGCACATCCTGCAGTCTTTGCATTTTGAGAATACCCTCCTCGCCTCCTCCCAGATAGCCTCCTCGTCGTAAAACTTGGGGTCTTTGAGGTCAAAATTAAATTCCTTTACACCGCCTATGCTCGATTCGTACATGACCTTCTCCTTTTATTAAAGAGCGGGGCGAAAAGCCCCGGAAAGCCCTCAGGTGGAAGCCTTATACTGCTCGAGAGCCTTCTGGAACCTTCCGGCGTGGGACTTTTCAGCTCTGGCGAGCGTCTCGAACCACTCAGCTATCTCGTCGAAGCCTTCTTCCCTCGCCACCTTTGCGAAGCCCGGATACATCTCGGTGTATTCGTAGGTCTCACCCGCTATTGCGGACTGGAGCATCTCCTCGAGGGAGTTTATGGACTTGTCCGTCGCCGGATCGACACCTCCGTATTTCCTCAGCATGTCGAGGTGTCCGAAGGCGTGTCCCGTCTCACCTTCCGCGGTTTCCCTGAAGATGTTGGCGATATCCGGGTATCCTTGAATGTCAGCTTCTCTGGCGAAGTAGAGGTATCTCCTGTTAGCCTGAGACTCACCTGCGAAGGCAGCTTTGAGGTTCTCGAGGGTCTTTGTTCCCTGCAAGCTCTTGCTCATGGCTCTCACCTCCTCTCCAAGATTTTATCTATTATTATATGCAAAAAATTTTCAAAATGCAAGGGGGAGAGGAGAAGTTCGAAAAGTCCCCTCCTGTAGAGGTCTTTGTAGGTCTTCTTTCCCGTGAGGAGATCGAGGAACCTCGAAACAGCCTTCTCTCCCATCCCGAAGGCGAGCCTCTGGAACCTGTAAGCTATCCTCGCCATCTTCCCCGCGTAAGAGAGCTGGGGTAGGATCTCCTCTCTGACTTTTCGTCTGTATGCCTCCAAGAAATCTCCCTGACTTTCCAAAATAGCCTCAGCCAAGAGCTTTCCTCCGAGTAGACTGTAGTATATACCCTCGCCGAGGAGGGGGTCTACCATGTTCGCAGCGTCACCGACGAGGGCGACCCTCCCCTTTCCGAGCTGGAGGTCCTCCTCCTTTTCCGCAAAGGGGATCATCCATCCAAAAGGTCTGCCTACACTTTTTTCTCTGAGGTAGGGTGTCTTTGAAGCGTAGTCTTTGAGAACCCTCAAGAGATCCTCTTTCCCGGAGGAGGCTACACCGACGCTCACCTCGTCTCCTTTAGGGAAGATCCAAGCGTAACCCCTCCTCACAAGACCTATGTCTATCACAACCCTCTCACCTATATCCTCTTTTTCCCAGAATTCTAAAGACCTGAAGAACTTCCTCTTTTTGTATCCCAAAAACCTTCCCACTTTAGTGTAGAAGCCGTCAGCTCCGACGACTATGTCCGCCTTCACCTTTCCTGCGGAAGTTATAGCCTTCCCCTCCTCGAAACCGATAAACTCCACACCCTCCCAAAGTTCCGCACCTGAAGATACAGCTTCTTCCACGAGGTAGCTGTCGAAGGAGGACCTCTCCACTATGTAGGCGACGGGTCTCTCCGATGAAACCTCCACATAAGACCTTCCTCTGAAGCCGAGGAGTCCGCCCTTTATCTCGCTGAGGACCTGCCTTTTCCATCCGGGCGGGAGGAGAAGCTCTGCGCGTGCGGATATGCAACCCGCACAGAGCTTAAAGCGCGGGAGCTTTTCTTTTTCTACTAAGATCACCTTAACACCCGCTCTTGAGAGGTATCTCGCAACCGTTGATCCCGCAGGACCTCCCCCTATCACGAGAACCTCACACCTTACCATCTGTATAATTATCACTCCATGACACCGAAAGAGGCATTCCTGCTCGGTCTCGTTGAAGGTATCACCGAGTTCCTACCCGTCTCCTCCACGGGACACATGATCCTGACAGCCCATCTGCTCGGAATCAAGCACGACGAGTTCACAAAGAGCTTCGAGATAGCGGTTCAGCTGGGTGCTATACTCGCCGTCCTTCTGCTCTTTTGGAGACGCTTGATCCGCGATCACTCCCTCTGGCTGAGGATAGGGGTCGCCTTCTTGCCTACGGGAATAGCGGGACTTTCCCTTTACGGTTTTGTCAAGGAACACCTCATAGGGAACGACCTTATAGTCGTTGTGAACCTGCTCTTCGGCGGTTTAGTCCTGATAGCTGTGGACAGGTATATGGAAGGGAAGGCTTCTGCAAAGGACGTCAAAGACCT
>WFYM01000166.1 GCA_015490115.1 Aquificaceae bacterium | reverse complement strand
GTGGGAGGCACACACCGTTTTTTGTGAACTACAGGCCGCAGTTTTACTTTAGGACAGCTGATGTGACGGGGACGATAGTGAAGTTGCCTGAGGGAGTGGAGATGGTGATGCCCGGGGACAATGTGGAGTTGGAGGTTGAGTTGATAGCCCCAGTTGCTATGGAGGAGGGACTCAGGTTTGCGATAAGGGAGGGGGGAAAGACTGTAGGAGCCGGTGTTGTCACAAAAATACTCGACTGAGGTAACTAGCCATGGAGCAGGAGCGGATAAGGATAAGGCTAAGGGCTTACGACTACAGGCTCCTCGACGAATCCGTCAAGAAGATAATAGAAACCGTAAAGAGAACGGGAGGTGTTGTGAAGGGTCCTATACCTCTTCCAACGAGGATAAGGAAGTGGTGCGTCCTGAGGTCCCCTCACAAGTTCGACCAGTCGAGGGAACACTTCGAGATAAGGGAACACTCGAGGATCCTCGACATCACGAGGGTAACACCCCAGACTATAGAAGCCCTCATGGAGATAAACCTCCCTGCGGGTGTGGACGTTGAGGTCAAGATGAGGGGTTAGAGCCATGCCCATAGGGATGATAGGTATAAAGAGGGGAATGACGAGGGTCTTTACGAAGGACGGGACAGCCATACCCGTTACCGTAATAGAGTTCCCCCCCAACTACGTTGTTCAGGTAAAGACGGAGGAGACGGACGGCTACAAGGCTGTTCAGGTAGGAGCGGTCGAAGCAAAAGAAAAGCACCTCACGAAGCCTTTAATAGGACACTTCAAAAAGCACGGGGTGAAGCTCCTGAGATACTTAAAAGAGTTCAAGGTGGAGAACCCGGAGGAGTTCCAAGAGGGTCAGGAACTCAAAGTAGAAGAAGTCTTCAAACCCGGAGACCTCGTGGACGTGGTCGGGACCTCGAAGGGAAGGGGATTTGCGGGTGTCATGAAGAGGTGGGACTTCTCCGGGTTCCCCAGGTCCCACGGACACAGATACCACAGGGCTGTTGGTGCCATAGGTAACAGGACGGACCCGGGAAGGGTATGGAAAGGTAAGAAGATGCCCGGACACTACGGTGCGGAAAAGGTAAGGGTCCAGTCCCTACTCGTCGTAGACGTGGTTCCGGAAGAGAGGGTCATACTCGTCAAAGGCTCAGTCCCTGGACCAACTAAGGGAATACTCTTCGTAGAACACACGAGGATACTCTACAGGAAGAAGCAACAGCTAAAGCAAAAGAAACTAAAAGCTCTCGTCGAGAACCTCGTTAAAGTAGGTGAGGAGTCATGAAGATAGGGGACGTTGAGGTAAGGGACGACGTCTTCAACGTAAAGATAAAGAAGCACGTCCTTTGGGAGGTTGTGAGGTGGCAGCTCGCCTCGAGGAGGCAGGGGACCCACTCTACGAAGACGAGAGGTGAGGTAGCCTACAGCGGCAGGAAGATACTACCCCAAAAGGGGACCGGACACGCGAGGCACGGTGAGAGGGGCGCTCCCATATTCGTAGGTGGAGGTGTAGCCCACGGACCGAAACCGAGGGACTACTGGTATCCGCTTCCGAAGAAGGTGAGAAAGCTCGGTCTCAAGATGGCTCTCTCCGCGAGGGCAAAGGAGAACGCCATAATATTCGTCGACAATATAGAGATAGGTGAGAAGCCGAAGACCAAGAAAGCTTTGGAGTTCCTCAAAAACTTAGGGATAAGCGAGGAGAAGGTCCTCATAGTCCTTCCCGAAAAGGACGAGGTCATATACAGGTCCTTCAGGAACCTGCCGAACGTGAGGGTCCTCTCCGTCGAGGGTCTCAACGTCTACGACATTCTCTGGAGCGACAAGCTCGTCATAGTAAAGTCCGCCCTCGAAGGCATATACAGGAGGGTGGAGACATGAGCCAGAGGAGACCCTACGAGATCATAATAAGACCGATAATAACGGAGAAGTCAAACAGGCTCATGGAGGAATACAATAAATACACCTTCGAGGTAGCCCTCGACGCCTCAAAGCCCGAGATAAAGAGGGCTGTCGAGGAACTCTTCGGAGTCAAGGTCAAGAAAGTCAACACCATGATAGTAAAGCCGAAGAAGAAGAGGGTCCTCGGGAAGATAGGACAATACGGAAAGACGAAGAAGTGGAAAAAAGCTATAGTCACCTTAGAGCCTGGTCAGAAGATAGACCTTCTCAGCTTCGCGGAGTGAGGTGCAAAAGATGGGTGTGAAGAAGCTAAAGCCTGTAACTAACGGAACGAGGCACGCGGTCCTCTACGACTTTTCCGAGATAACTAAGTCCGAGCCTGAAAAGTCCCTCGTCATATGGTGGCACAGGGCGAAGGGAAGGTCGAGACAGCAAGGTAAGATAACCGCGAGGCACAGGGGCGGAGGACACAAGAAGCTCTACAGGATAATAGACTTCAAGAGGGACAAGAGCCTCGTCCCTGCCAAGGTAGCCGCGATAGAATACGACCCCTTCAGGACTGCGAGGATAGCCCTCCTTCACTACGCGGACGGTGAGAAGAGGTATATAATCTGGCCTGAAGGACTGAAGGTGGGAGACACGGTAATGTCCATAAGCTACGAAGATGCAATGGCCGGGAAGCCCCTCCCCGAGATAAAGCCGGGGAACGCCATGCCCCTCAAGTTCATACCCGTGGGGACAATAATCCACAACATAGAGCTTCACCCGGGCAAGGGAGGACAGCTCGTAAGAGCTGCAGGGACGGAAGCTCAGGTGGTCGGAAGGAGCGGAAACTACGTTCAGGTGAGGCTACCTTCAGGAGAGGTCAGGCTGATACACGAGAGGTGCATGGCTACCATAGGTAAGGTGGGACTCGCTGAACACGAACTTATAAAGCTCGGAAAGGCTGGCAGAGCCAGGTGGCTCGGCTGGAGACCCCACACGAGGGGAACAGCCATGAACCCCGTCGACCACCCCCACGGAGGAGGAGAGGGAAGGACGAGAGGTAAGCACCCCGAATCCCCTTGGGGATGGAAGACGAAGGGATACAAGACGAGGAGAGGAAAGAAGTACTCCGATAAGTTCATAATTACGAGAAGAGACGGGAGGCCCCTCTGATGGGTTACAAGGGAGCTTGGAACAAGAGGAACAAGCTGATAGAGGACCTCGACACCTTTTACAAGCTCTACAAGAAGATCCACAGGCTCCACAAGAAGGTGAGGGAAGCCATAAAAAGGTATGCACCCAACGACCTCATGTCGGGAAGATACGGTCTACAAGATATAGAGAAGTTCTACGAGGAGAGGAAGAGCTTCCTCGAAGCCAAGAAGGAGATACTAAAAGCGATCAAGGAAAAGGGCGGGAAGGACCCCGAACTCGAGAGGGAGGTCTCCCAGCTCGAGAGGGAGGTATGGGGTCTCGGTGTCATAGTGAACAGGATAAGAAAATACGAAGAGGTATACCAGCAGTTCAGGGAACTCGTTGACGGGAAAGCTTGGGTCCATCCCAAGCTTTGGAAGAGGATAAGGGAGATGAACCAAACGGGTGAGAGGAAGGTGGTGAAAACTTACTCAAGATCCACCACGATAATACCCGAGTTCGTGGGACACACCATAGCTGTCCACAACGGTAGGACCTTCGTCCCGGTTTACATAACTCAGGACATGGTCGGACACAAACTGGGAGAGTTCGCACCCACGAGAACCTTCAGGGGACACCCCGATAAAACTGCAAAGGTTGTGAAGAAGAAGTGAGGTAAAAGCCATGACGAGGGAAGGATACGGCGAAAAGGAAGCAATAGCTATCCTGAGATACGCCAGGATCTCGCCCCTCAAGGCGAGGCTCGTCCTCTCCAAGATCCACAAAAAGGACGTGGGGGAAGCCCTCTACCTCCTAAAGGTCATGCCTAAAAAAGCTGCGAGGATAGCTGAGAAGGTCTTAAAGAGCGCCATAGCCAACGCTGAGCAAAAGGGACTGGACCTTGACAAGCTATACATAAAGAAAGCTGTAGCGGACAGGGGTCCCATAATAAAGAAGTGGATCCCAAGAGCTTACGGGAGGGCTACACCTGTTAGGAAGAGGCTCTCCCACATAACGATAATAGTAGCTGAGAAGGAGGAGTAGCATGGGTCAGAAGACGCACCCTATAGGCTTCAGACTCGGCTACATAAAGAGCTGGGACTCGAAATGGTTCGCACCTAAAAAGGACTACGCCAAGACCCTCCACGAGGACCTCAAGATAAAGGAATACATAAGGAAGCGCTACAAGGTGGCGGGCATAGCCTCCATAGAGATAGAGAGGATAGTGGACAAGATAAAGGTCAAGATATACGCGGCGAGACCCGCGATAATCATAGGTCGTAAAGGTCAGGAGGTCGAGTATCTGAAGAGGGTAATAGAGAAGATGGTCCCCGGAAAGGAGGTGATAGTGAGCGCGGGCGAAGTTAAGGTCCCTGAGAGGAACGCCCAGCTCATCGCCGAGGACATAGCCCTCCAGATAGAGAGGAGGGTGTCCCACAGGAGGGCTATGAAGAAGGCTATAGACAACGCCCTCAAAGCCGGAGCTGAGGGTGTGAAGATACAGGTGAAGGGAAGGATAGGCGGGGCTGAGCTTGCGAGGAAGGAGTGGTTCCTCGTGGGGAGGATGCCCCTCCAGACCCTAAGGGCTGACATAGACTACGGCTTCGCTACCGCAAAGACAAAATACGGTATAATCAGCGTCAAAGTTTGGATCTTCAACGGAGAGGTGACTCCGAAGGACAGGAAGGAGGAGATAAAGAAGAACGTGGAGAGGATGCTCTCGGAAGCTACGAAGGAGGAGGTGAGCTGATATGTTCCTCCAGCCGAGGAAGACCAAGTTCAGGAAACAGCAGAGGGGTTCTCTGAAGGGAAAGTCCATGAGGGGGAACAAGCTCGCCTTCGGAGAATACGGTATCCAAGCCTTGGACAGGGCTTGGATAACCCAGAGGCAGATAGAGGCGGTGAGGGTAGCCCTCGTGAGGACCCTAAGGAAGGGAGCCAAAGTCTGGATAAGGATATTCCCCGACAAGCCCTACACAAGGAAGCCGAACGAGGTCAGGATGGGTGGAGGGAAGGGAGACCCCGAAGGCTTTGTAGCTGTTGTAAAGCCGGGAAGGATAATGTTCGAGTTCTCGGGAGTCCCGGAGGATATGGCTGAGGAGGCCTTCAGGGTGGCAGCTTCCAAGCTTCCGATAAAGGTGAGGCTCGTAAAAGCGGGAGGTTTCACACTATGAAGGCTTCCGAACTCAGGAAGCTCTCGATAGAGGAACTCAAAAAGAAGGTGGACGAGTGGAAGATGGAGCTTCTCAAGCTCAGGTTCAAAAAGCAGATACAGGGACTCGAGAACCCTATGGCTATAAGGAAGCTGAAGAGGGACATAGCGAGGGCGCTCACCATAATAAGGGAGAAGGAGCTGAGGGGTGAGAAGTGATGGGTGAGAAGAAGTGGCACGAGAAGAGGAAGCACTTAATAGGTGTGGTCGTCTCCGACAAGATGGACAAGACGGTGGTGGTGAGGGTGGACAGGAGGGTCCCCCACCCCCTCTACGGCAAGCACATAGTAAAGAGCAAGAAATACCACGCCCACGACGAGAACAACGAGTGCAGGGTAGGTGACATAGTGGAGATAAGGGAGACGAGACCCCTTTCTAAGACCAAAAGGTGGGTTGTAGTCAGGATAATACAGAGGGCAAAGAGACCAGAGGAGACCACAGAAACCTCCTGAAGTCTTATATTAATCTTATGCTGAGGTGTTTGGTGTATCTGGCTGCGGTCTTTTTGATAGTCGACCACCTCTACACCCACTACGGACCTGAGATAATAAACAGGGCCGCAAGCACCTTCATGGGTAGAGAGATAACGGTCGTTGAAAAGCCCACCCACAGGGAGAGCGTCCTCGACAGGATAGTTAAAAAAGTAAGGGAGTTCTTAGGGAGGTGATCCCATGGAGGAGTTCAGGTTCAACACAATAGAAGAAGCCATAGAGGACATAAGACAGGGGAAGATGGTTATAGTCGTCGACGATCCGGACAGGGAGAACGAAGGAGACCTCGTGATGGCTGCGGAGAAGGTAACACCCGAAGCCATAAATTTTATGGCAAAATACGGGAGGGGGCTGATATGCCTCTCCCTCACTCCTGAGAGGTGCGAGGAGCTTGACCTCTACCCGATGGCTCACAGGAATACGGACCCTAAAGGGACATACTTTTGCGTCTCCATAGACGCCCATCCCAAATACGGTATAACGACGGGAATCTCAGCATACGACAGGGCAAAGACCATAAAGCTGGCTGTAAGCCCTGAGGCTAAACCCTCCGACTTCATAAGACCTGGTCACGTCTTTCCCTTAAAGGCGAGACCGGGCGGCGTCCTCGAGAGGGCGGGACATACGGAGGCTTCCGTCGACCTTGCGAGGCTCGCGGGCTTATACCCCGCGGGTGTCCTCTGCGAGATCATGAAGGAAGACGGGACCATGGCGAGGCTTCCCGACCTTATCGAGTTCGCAAAGAAGCACAACCTGAAGATAATAACTATAGCGGACCTCATAAGATACAGGCTCAAAAAGGAGAGGCTCGTCGAGAAGGTAGCCTCCGCCCACCTCCCAACACCTTGGGGCATGTTCAAAATACACGCATACAGACACAAGCTAACAGGTGAAGAGCAGATAGCTCTTACGATGGGAGAGTGGAAAGAAGAGGAGCCAGTCCTCGTGAGGGTCCACTCCGAGTGCCTCACGGGAGATGTCTTCAGATCTATGAGGTGCGACTGCAGACCCCAGCTCGAGAAGGCTCTCGAGATGATAGCCAAGGAGGGGAAAGGGGTCCTCGTTTACATACTCGGTCACGAGGGGAGGGGCATAGGCATAGCGAACAAGATAAAGGCTTACGAGTTGCAAGAGAAGGGCTACGATACCGTCGAAGCTAACGAAAAGCTCGGCTACCCGCCCGACCTCAGGGACTACGGCATAGGCGTCCAGATACTACTCGACCTCGGAGTCAGGAAGATGAGGCTGATGACGAACAACCCGAGGAAGATAGTGGCTCTGGAGGGCTTCGGTTTAGAGATAGTGGAGAGGGTCCCCATAAGGATAGAGCCTAACCCTTACAACAGGGAATACCTGAGCGTGAAGAAGGACAAGCTCGGTCACATAATCTGAGGTGGAGCTGTGGGCGACATAAGGAAGGCTGGAACCGACAGAGGTGACATAGGTGCTGAGCTTAGGAATATGCTCCTTTCAGCCAAGTTAAGGAGAGAAGAATACATGAGCATAATAGACGAGCTTGAAGAGGAGGAGCTAAGGCACGACCTTATAGAATACGAAACTCTACTCGAAAAGCAGGTGATGCCCCTCGTCAGCAGGGCGAGGTCGTTGGGTGTAAAGAATCTTGTTGAGATGGCTGAGGAGATAAAGAGTATTTACGACGAGATCATCGGGAAGATCCGTGAGAGGATAGAACCTCAGCAGCCTCCCTCTGGTTATAGTGGATAGCCATATCGAGGGGTGTAAGACCTGAGAGGTCTCTTAATTTCGGGTCCGCCCCGGCTTCGAGAAGTATCCTTATGACGTCCACCTGTCCGTTAGCAGCTGAGACGTGAAGGGGTGTGAGACCGACACCGTTCTTCGCGTTCACGTCAGCCCCTTTCGATATTAAAAACCTCACCACCTCAGGGTAGCCGTTCCTCGAAGCGAGGTGGAGGGGTGTCCAGAGGTTCAGGTTCTTGGCGTTGACGTCGGCACCTCTTTTGACGAGTATCTTCACCGCCTCAAGGTGACCGTTGTTGGCTGCAAAGTGAAGGGGTGTGTTTCCGTATCTGTCCTTCCAGTTCGGATCAGCACCCAAGGAGAGCAAAAGCCTGACAACTTCGACCCTTCCGAATTCGGAGGCGACGTGAAGGAGCGTGGTCCCCTCAAAGTCCCTAACCTTTACATCTTGAGGACTGAGGAGTCTCTTCAGCTCCTCAACCTTCCCCTCCCTCGCGAGTCGGAAAAGCTCCTCAGAACCGAAGGAGAGGGTAGCGATAAGAATAAAGACGAGCGGTAGCATCAGGTAGCCCTTGAGCCTTCCGAGACGTCCCTCTCAGGAACTACCAGCGAGAGGAGATCCCCGTCCTGAACGGCGAGGACCATACCCTGAGACTCTATCCCGAATATCTTTTTGGGCTTTAGGTTGGTGACGACGAGGACCTTCTTCCCCTCAAGCTCTTCGGGGGAGTAGTGCTTAGCTATGCCCGCTACCAAGGTCCTCTCCTCGTTCCCGAGGGAGACCCTGAGCTTTAAGAGCTTTTCAGAACCTTCGATCCTCTCAGCGGAGACAACCCTCGCCACCCTGAGTTCCACCTTCAGGAAGTCTTCTATGTCTATCAGCTCCATAGCCTAATTATATATGACCGTGGACATAAAAAAAATCCATCTCCCTGATAAAATGGGTGGAGACCAGAAGGGAAGGAGGTGGTGCCATGGCTGAGACCGTGACTCTCAAAGGGAACCCGGTCACCCTCGTCGGCACTATACCGAACGTCGGAGATCCGGCTCCTGAAGCTGTGGTAGTCACCAAGGACCTCGAGGAGAAGAGGATAGGAGGTGCAAAGGGAAAGGTCCAGCTCATAATAACCGTCCCTTCCCTCGACACGCCCGTTTGCGAGACCGAAACTAAGAAGTTCAACGAACTCCTCGCCCAGTTCGGCGACAAGGTGGACGTCACAGTAGTTTCCATGGACCTTCCCTTCGCGGAGAAGAGGTTCTGCGAAAGCTTCAACATCCAGAACGTAACCGTAGCCTCCGACTACAGATACAGGGACATGGAAAAATACGGTGTCCTGATAGGGGACGGTGCTGTGAAGGGACTTCTGGCGAGGGCTATATTCATAGTCGACCCTGAAGGGAAAGTAGCTTACAAACAGCTCGTTCCGGAGATAGCTCAGGAGCCGAACTACGACGAGGTCATAGAGAAGCTAAAGTCTATGGTCTGAACTTAAGGACGGGCTTTCTGTTCGCCTCCGCCTCCTTTATCCTCCCGACAGGAGTCCTGTGAGGCGCTTCCCTGACAAGATCCGGCTTTTCCTTTGCCTCCTTCACTATCCTCCTAACCGCGAGGGCGAACCTCTCTAAAGTTGTTGGCGTCTCCGTCTCCGTCGGCTCTATCATCAAGGCTTCCCTCACGGTGAGAGGAAAGTAAACGGTAGGTGCGTAGAAGCCAAAGTCTAAAAGCCTCTTCACAAGGTCCATGGCCGTCACACCGTATTTCCTTAGGTTAACCGCTGAGAGGACGAACTCGTGCATGCAGGGTGAGTCAGGGAAAGGGTCGTGGAGGACACCCCTTAGGAGTTCCCTCAGATACCTTGCGTTCAGGACGGAGAACTTGGCTACTTTGTCTATCTCTTTGCCCCAAGACAGGATGTAGGCGAGGGCTTTCAGCCAAACGCCGTAGTGTCCCCAGAAGGAAAGGAGTCTCCCGACGGACTTTGGTCTGTCCCAGTCGAGGTAGTATTTTTCCCCGTCGAACTCAACCTGAGGAACGGGTAAGTAGGGCTTTAGCCTCTCCGAAACACCGACGGGACCGCTACCCGGACCCCCTCCGCCGTGGGGTGTTGAGAAGGTCTTGTGGAGGTTAAAGTGCATCACGTCCACACCCCAGTCTCCGGGTTTAGCTACCCCCACAAGGGCGTTGAAGTTAGCCCCGTCCATGTAGAGTAAAGCGTCCCTTTTGTGGAGTTCCTCCGCCATCTCTTTGACCTTCCCCTCGAATATGCCGAGGGTGTTCGGGTTGGTTATCATGAGAGCTGCCGTCTCGTCGTCGAGCTTCCTTAAAAAGTCCTCCCAGTCTATCTCACCCCTTTCGTCGCTCTTTACGGTCACGACCTCAAAACCGCATATAGAAGCTGAAGCTGGGTTCGTCCCGTGGGCTGAGTCGGGTATCAGGACCTTCCTCTTCTTGTTCCCCCTGTCCCTGTGGTAGGCGAGTATGAGGAGAAGTCCAAGAAGCTCCCCCTGAGCGCCGGCGGCTGGCTGGAGGGAAACGTCCGCAAAACCGCCGAGTTTTTTTAGGAGTTCCTTAAGCTCGTAAGCTATCCTGAGACTCCCCTGAACGAAGTCCTCGGGTGTCAAAGGGTGAACGTCCCTCAAAGAGTCGATCTCCGCCAGCTCCTCGTTTATCCTCGGGTTATACTTCATGGTGCAGGAGCCGAGGGGGACCATAGTGGTGTCCACAGCGTAGTTCCTCTGGGAGAGCTTCGTAAAGTGCCTCACAACGTCAAGCTCGGAAACTTCGGGAAGGTCGAGTTCTTCCCTCAGGTAACCTTCGGGGACAAACTCCGAAGGCTTTACCTCGGGAACGTCAAGTTTCGGGAGCCTGTAGCTCCTCCTTCCTCTTTTTGAAAGCTCGAAGATAAGTTCCATGGGAGGATCATTTTAATCTGCTTAAGGACCGAACCACCGACAGGTAGCCTTCGGCTATACCCACAGCCTTCAAGGCGTCTTCTCTTGTGTATATCTCCTCAGGTATGAGGTCCATATCGCCGTAAAAAGCTATTTCTCTCTGGCTCCTCAGCCACTTCGCTTCCTTGTTTAAAGTCCTGAGCTTATCCCTAACCTCGGGCGGGAACTTATCAATATGCTGGTCTATAATACTACCCACGTCGTGCCACTTGGGCGGCTGAACACCTATCTTTATCAGGATAGCTTTCTGAACAAGCTCAACTATCTCTTGAGCTTCTCCTATTGTGTCAGCAAAATCATCTCTTTTTAGAAACTCTTGAAGGACCTCAAAACGTATCTTTGCTCTCCTTAGATAGCTGTTTGCAAGTTCTTCATTCACCATCTCTCAACAGAAAGTGTAACATAGGTTTTTTAACTAACTTTATTCTCGTCTTAAACTTTTCAAGTTTCTTTAAAAACTCTTGAAAGAACCCATCTTTATCGTAAAGAATGATAAATTCAGTATCCCACAACCAAGGTAAGTTCTCTTTTAAAGAGGTTTCTTTTAAGAATATCGGCGAAATTCGGATTTTCAAACTTTCAAGACTCTTTAGCTTACTTTCAACGTTATCGTAGAAATCCATATATGTTCTGTAAGAACTCTTCGGTTTTTCCTTTAGAACTATCAAGAGATCCACATCCGACTCCGGAGTAGCCCTGCCTCCGGCTACGGACCCGAAAACAACGAGGGAGACGAGACGCTCCCCGTAATGCTCCACTGCCTTTTCCTTTATCTCCTCAAGAAGCTCTCTCAACTCTTCATTGAAGCTCACAGAAACAGTATAACACTTCCCCCTAAAAAACCCCTCCCAGCCACCGATATAGATAAACGACAAAACTTCTAAAGGAGGTGTCAGCCATGGCTCTGAGGATCAACTTCAACTACTCAGCGGCGGTCACACAGACCGCCTTGGAGACCAACAACAGGCTCATGACTAAGTCGCTCCTGAGACTCTCGACGGGTCTCAGGATCCTGAACGCAGCGGACGACTCCGCCGGGCTGTTCATAGCTGACCAACTTGCCCTTGTCTCCGCCGCCCTCGAGCAAGGTAACAGGAACATCCAGACCGGTATCTCCGCACTCCAGATAGCCGAAAACGCGGCGGGACAGATATTCGGAAGGCTAAAGGAGATCTACGTCAAAGCCCAAAACGCTGCGAACGACATCAACGACCCCAACGCGAGAGCCGCTCTGCAGAGGGAGATCATGAACCTCGTCGACGCTATCCAGAAGATAGGAACGGATACGGAGTATAACGGGATAAGGCTTCTCGATGGAACGTTCCAAGGGAAGTATATCCATTACGGACCAAGGGTCGATCAAAAGGTGAATATCTCTATTGAGAGTTTAAAAGCCACAGATCTCGGTGCGTACATAGCTACAGGTCAAGGAGCGACAAGTCAAGTGGTTTCTTTCAGTGGAACAGGAGGAACTCTATCAGACTTCCTGACGCGGCTTAATACTGTGAACAACGGGAACTTCGTTCTTGCATCTACTAATGAATACGTTGAAATAGGTACTGTCAGAGTTTATGAAGGTAACGGCATCACAGATGAACTTGTTGATGCTGCTAAGTTAGCGGACAAAATAAATACTAACGCTACTCTCCAAACACTCGGAATAACTGCAACCGCAAGCAACGAAAGCCTTGCTGCTACTTACAGTGCAACCAGTGTGGTGACTGCTAGTATAAATACAGCAGGTACTGCTAATAGCACTTTTACTGTTAAATTGAATTTCTACATAGGTGATGGGAGCAAGAGCTTTTCTGTAGATTTAAGTACTATAACTGTAGATACCAATAACAATATAACTGTGTCTAGCGTTACCCTTGACCAACTTGTAAACAACATAAACGGAGAAGCTGGTCTCGCTGGAGCTCCAATAACGGCGATCAACGACAATGGAAAGCTTAAACTTGTTACTACAAATGGAGAAACTATAGGGGTTGAAGTGGTTGTTGAAAGAACTGCAGGTGATTACACACTCAATATTACTGTAGATCTTTCCCAAATACTAGAAGGTGCAACCAGTGTAACAGCTCAAAATGTTTCGACTGCTCAATATGCTCAGGTTGCTAAAACTGGAAAAATTTACATCTACGCACCGCAGGCGTTCAGCTTGAACTATGTTGGCGTATCAAATCTTAATG
>WFYM01000165.1 GCA_015490115.1 Aquificaceae bacterium | reverse complement strand
ACCCCTCCGCTATGAGGATCCTCTCCCTCGACACATCCTTCTCTTTTTTTAACGTCTCCGTTATCGAGGAGGGGAGGGTAAAGCTCATCCACTACATAGACACCTCCAAAAAGACCTTGGAGAACCTTCCCAAGGTCCTCGAAGAGCTTTCTTTAAGACCGGAAGATTTCGACGCCTTCGCTGTATCGGTAGGTGTCGGCTACCTCACCTCCCTCAGGATAGGGGTGACATTTATAAAGACAACAGCCTACCTCCTCAAAAGACCCGTCGTCGGCTACGAGAACTTATATCTCCTCGGCAGGTTCACACCTGTAGAAGACGTAAGGGTCCCATACCTTCGGGTAAGCACCAACCTCTTTTACAGAACCTTCGGTGAGGATGTCTCCGAGGTCAGGATATACAAGGGTGAGACCCTAAAAGGAATAGGGATAACGCTCAAGATCTTCGAAAGAGACAGGATAACCGAAAGGGTTTACCTCTACCCCTTCTTCCCCTTTTCCGCCTACGGAGGTATTCTCGCCCACGAGAGGCTAAAGGAGGACCCTTCAGGTGACGACCCTTTTACCCTCGAACCTTTGTATGTAAAACCTCCCGTTTGAATTATATGTACTCCCCTTCTCCGCCCAGGATCACAACGACCCTCCTCCCCTGCTCCCTCACCTCCTTCACCTCGTAGTCGAGGAAGTTTATCCTGTGGAGATCGCCAAGTCCTAAGTTCATCTCGACCATATACCTAAGCGTGTAAGCTCTGTGAGCTTGAGTGTTCCTCACCTTCCTACCAGCCCTGTAGTATTCGAACCTAACGACCGTGCAGTCTTCGGGGATCTCTATTACACCCCTTTCCCTTCTCCCGAGCAGATCTACCACAACCTTTCCCCTCAGGAGTTCACCGACCAAGCTTCTCAGGTGCTTTCTCCAGAAAGAACTCAGATTCTCCCCCTTATACCTGTCCTCCCAAGTAAGGTCGTAATTCGGGATCAGGTCCCCGGCGGACAGTATACCGAAGAGGGGAGAAAGGACGAGACCCCTCTCCTCTATAACCTTCCTGACTCTGCCCGGCAAAGCCCAAACGCAAAGCTCCTCCCAGAACCTACCTTTATACCTCCTCCAAACCGGAGCGAGGGGGCTGTCCTTCACACGGAACTCCTCCATCACAGCCTTCCTGAGGGGGTCTATCTCGGGAAAGCTTCTTTCGGTCTCCCAAAAGATCAAGTTTACAAGGTCAGCCTTGGACTTGACCTTGCTCCAAGGGAGCAAGAACATGTGAATATTATACGCTCCGCCTGTTCCTCTTTATCGAAAGCTCCATGTATATAGCGTAGAGGGCTGGGACGAAGATGAGGACTATTATGAATGTGGAGAGTATGCCACCTACCATGGGAGCCGCTATCCTCGACATGACCTCACTCCCCGTCCCGTGACCCCTCATTATGGGCAGGAGTCCGAGAAGTATAGCGGAGAAGGTCATGAATATGGGTCTTATCCTCTTCACAGCACCTTGGTATATAGCCTCGAAGGCTTCCTCCTTTGTCCTTATAGCACCTCCGAGTTCCTCGGTCCTTTGCATCAGGGAGTTCTGTATGTAAACGACCATGACTATACCCATCTCAGCGGCTATTCCGAGGAGCGCCAAAAACCCAGCTATCGAAGCTATCGATATGTTGTAGCCCAAAAGATACATCAGCATCACACCGCCGAAGGTAGCTATGGGGAGCGTGAGGAGGACGAGGATGGTCTCAAAGAGCCTGTTGAAGGTAAACCACACGAGGAGGACTATAAGCAGGATCACTATAGGGATTATGACCTTTAGGTTCTCGAGCGCTCTCTTCCAGTATTCGAACTGACCGCTCCACTCGTAGTAATAACCTTTGGGAAGCTTCAGCTTCTCCTTTAGGACCTTCTCAGCCCTTTCTATGACCGTCCCCATATCGAGCTTGGGGTCGGGGGTTATGAAGACGTAGCTAACGAGAAGTCCGTTCTCTGACTTTATGCTTATCGGGCTTTCGGTTTTTACGATCTCCGCCACCGCTGAGAGGGGTATGAGCCTGTCTTTTAAGGGTATCATCAGGTTCTCGAGGTCGTACCTGTAGTCGAGGGGAACTCCGAGGGTTATTGAATACCTCTCCCTTCCGAGGATCATAGTAGAAGCCGGTGAGTTGGCAAAGAGTTGGGCTATAGCTGTGTTTATGTCTGAGACGGTAAGACCGTATCTTTCGAGGAACTCCCTCCTCGGTCTTATTTCAACGTAAGTGGCTCTTATGGACCTCTCTCCGAAGACGCTCATTATACCGGGGACGTCCTTTAGCATCTGCTCTATTTCTTGAGCTATCCTGTTTAGGGTCTCAACGTCGTCCCCGTATATCTTTATCCCGAGGGGTGTCTGTATTCCCGTCGTTATCATGTCTATCCTTCCCTTTATGGGCATGGTCCACATGTTCGAGAGTCCGGGAACCCAGACAGCCCTGTCCATTTCCCTGAGAAGCTCGGTAAACGTTATCCTCCTCTCCTCGGGGAAGACCTTTCTGAGGAGATCTTTCAAAGGTTCAGGTATGTTCCAGTCCGAGTAAAACCTCTTTACCTTCACCTTCCTCCACTCGCTCTCTGGCTTCAGCGTTATGAATGTCTCTATCATGGACATGGGGGCGGGATCGGTAGCCGTCTCAGCTCTCCCCGCCTTTCCAAAGACCGTCTCAACTTCGGGAAACTGCTTTAGGATCCTGTCCTGCAGGTTTATTATCCTGAATATCTCCTGCCTCGAGACGCTGGGGACCGTGGTGGGCATGTAGAGGAGGGTCCCTTCGTTTAGGGGTGGCATGAACTCCCTTCCCAGCTTGTTGTAGAAGTAAACCGTGCTGACACCCATGACCACAAATAAAAGGAGCATGAGGTATCTCAGCCTGACAGCGAGGTGGAAAACAGGGTCGTAAACTCTTATCAGCCCTCTCACTATGGGGTTCCTCTCCTCAGGGGGTATCCTACCCCTCACGAGGTAGTAGATGAGAACGGGAACTATTACCACCGAGATTATAGCGGCGACGAGCATCGAGAGGGTCTTCGTGGCTACCAGGGGTTTGAAGAGCCTTCCGGCTTGACCCTCCAAGGCAAATAAGGGGACGAAGGAAACTGTGACTATCAGAAGTGCCAAGAATATGGGTTTCCCTACGTCTTTGGCTGAGTGGGTTATGGCGGTTATCCTGTCCTCTCCCCTCTCGAGTCTCTTGTGGACGTTCTCGACTAAAACTATCGCAGCGTCCACCATGGTCCCTATGGCTATCGCTATACCTCCGAGGGACATGATGTTGGAGGTTATCCCGAGGTGGTTCATAGTTATGAAGGTGGCAAGGAGGGAAACAACGAGAAAGACTATTATCACCACCGCACTCTGGACGTGGAAGAGGAAGAGACCGACTATCGCAAGGACCACTATCGACTCCTCTATGAGCTTGGTTTTCAGGTTGTCTATCGCCCTCTCTATCAGCTCGGACCTGTCGTAGACCGGTATTATCTTCACGTCTTCTGGGAGACCCTTTTTGATCTCCTCTATCTTCTTCTTCACGTTCTTTATGACCTTGTAGGCATCCGCGCCGAAACGCATGATCACTATGCCACCTACCGTGTCCCCCATGCCGTTGAAGTCCGCAACACCCATCCTGTAGGCGGGTGTCTCTATGACTGTCGCTATGTCCTTTATCCTTATGGGTATCCCGTTTCTGACCGTCACAACCGTGTTCTCTATGTCCCTGACGTTCTGGGCGTATCCTACAGCCCTTATGAGGAACTCCCTCTCGTTTATCTCTACATACTTCCCCCCCATCTCCACGTTCGTTCTCCTCAAAGCGTCGTAGACAACCCTCAAGGGTATCCTGTATTGGT
>WFYM01000164.1 GCA_015490115.1 Aquificaceae bacterium | reverse complement strand
GATTTGAAGCAAACGGTCTTGTCGTTTGGAAGGTCCAAAAGGAGAGGGTTGAAGAGGTGGGGAGGTATCTCTCAAGATTCAAGTGCGTCTCCCACTGCTACGAGAGAAGCGGATGGGAGTTCAACCTCTTTACCATGGTCCACGGCAGGTCGAAGGAGGAGGTAGAGGGTTTTGTGGAAAAAGTCGGTGAGGAACTCGGACTCTTTGAGAGGGAGATCCTCTTCTCTAAGAGGGAGTTTGTAAAGAGGAGGGTAAAGCTGTTCGGGGAGGAGTTCTATGAGTGGGAAAGGGAAAAGCTTGGAGCTTGTGCCTACTAAGGAGAGGATAGCGAGGGTTGCGGTAAGGCTCTTCTCCAAGAAGGGCTTTAAAGGGACTACGATCAAGGACATAGCGGGCGAGGTGGGCATAACAGAGGGGGCGATATACAGACACTTCTCGAGCAAAGAGGACATAATACGCTACCTCACGAGGAGGATAACCGAGGAGCTTGTCGACCTCATAAGGAGGGAGGTTTTAAAGGAGAGGACCTTTACCGGAATGGTGGAGAGGCTCGTCGAGGTCTTGATGGACTTCGCCTTCAAGAACCCGGACAGCTTCAGGTATCTCACCGTTTACCACATCTTGAGGGAAGAGATACCTCAGGAGGACCTGCCCGGAAGGAAGATACTCGAGATATTCAGGAGAGCTTACGAAAAAGGGGAGACCGATCTCCTCCCAGAGGTAGCCCTCAGCCTCGTCATAGGCTCAATAGACAGGCTCTTTATACTCAGGGAACTCGGCGTGAGCGTAGCTGAAGAGGATACCCTTCTCCGAGAGATGAAGAAGGCTATTTTGAGAGCCTTCAGAGGACCTTAAGGTCCTTCACCCAGCTCCAGTTCTTCTCGAACCACTCTACGGTCCTCCTCACACCCTCCTCGAAGCTCACCTTCGGCTCCCAACCGAGGAGTTCCTTAGCCTTACTTATGTCAGCCCAAGTGGAGGGCATGTCTACGTTCACAGGGTCCCTCCTTACCACCTTAGGCTCCCTCCCCGTGAACCTTGAAACGAGTTCTATAAGCTCGTTGAGTTTATGAGGTCTGTTCCCTCCGAGGTTTATAATCTCGTAACCTTTCACCTCAAGAGCCTTTACGGTCCCCTCCGCTATGTCGTCCACGTAGGTGAAGTCCCTGCTCTGGTTTCCCTCACCGAAGACCTCGATCGGCTCCCCCTTCATGGTCCTGTAGATGAACTTGAAGACGCTCATGTCAGGTCTCCCCGCGGGTCCGTAAACGGTGAAGTATCTGAGGACCGCAACGTCAATACCGTAGAGGTGGTGGTAAGTGTAGGAGAGGATCTCAGCAGACCTCTTCGAAGCTGCGTAGGGTGATATAGGTGTGTTTACGGGAAAGTCCTCTCTGAAGGGCATCTTCTGACCCGCGTATACGGAAGAGGTGGAGGCGAGGAGGAACTTCTTAACACCGAACTCCTTCATGAGTTCGAGGAGGTTTAAGGTCCCGTAAACGTTGGTCCTAATATAGACCCAAGGGTCTTTTACGGAGTATCTGACCCCAGCCCTCGCAGCTTCGTTGACAACAGCGTCGAAGTTGTGTTTTCTGAACACTTCCTTCAGACCTTCGTAGTCCTCAACGTCCACCCTGTAGAAGGTGAAGTTGCCGAGGTCTTTTAGCCTTTTCAGCCTCCACTCCTTCAGCCTCACGTCGTAGTAGTCGTTCATGTTGTCTACACCGACGACCTCGTGACCTCTTTCTATGAGAAGCTCCGATACCCTCCAGCCTATGAAACCCGCACAGCCCGTTACGAGAACCCTCATGCAGGTATTATAGCGTTATAATCTTTACCACCATGAACGCTGTAAGGCTTCAGCTCATATACCCTGAAAAGCTCGTGAAGGAGCCGATAATATGTATGGTGTGCAAGAGGTTCAACGTAGTTTTGAACATAAGGACCGCGAAGGTAACTCAGGACACGGGTGTGCTTACGGTGGAGATAGAGGGGGATCCCGAAGAAATAGAGAGGGCTATAAAGTTCATGGAGGAGAGGGGGATCAGTGTCCAGCCAATAGAGGGTCAGATATTCACCGAGTAAGGAGGGGAAAGGATGGTCCTCGACAGGAGGTATTGGGAGGAGATAAGCTATAAAGCGGGGAAGAAGAGGAGGTTCGAGACCGTAGACCTCGTCGAGAGGGTCTACACTATAACACCCGAGCAGATAAGGATAGAGAACCACCCCATAGAGAGACCGATAACAGCCTTTAACCCCTCCATGAGGATAGAGGGGGACAGTCTGAGGATATTCGCGAGGGTGACCCTCGGCTACTACACCTACGCGAGCGCCATTGCGGAGTTTCAAGTTCCCTTCGAGGACGTCTTGGAAGGAAGGAGGAGGGACTTCGAAGCTGTCCTCTCCGTCATACCCTCTAACAGCTACGATTTTTGGGGTGTTGAGGACCCGAGGGTCTACGAGATAGACGGAAAGCTCTTCATGACTTACTGCGGAAGGACGGTAAGTTACTTCTACCCTGAGAGGAAGACCGAAAGGACCCTTCCCGTCACGGCTGTTTACAAGGACGGAGAGTGGAAGAAGATAGCGGTCTTCAGGATGCAGGATGAGCTGAGGAGCTTCGTGATAAGCGACAAGAACGCCTTTATGGTGAAGGCGAGACACCTTTACCTCTTCCACAGGATACACATGCTGAACGAGAAGTATTACCTCAGCGTCTGCAGGATACCCGAAGGTGTCCTCGACCTTGACAGCTTCGAGGAGATACTGATAGGCGAGAACATAACGGTCCTCGAGGAGCAGGCGGACTTCGAGGTAAAGCTCGGCTGGGCTACACCTCCCGTTAAGGTGAACGACGAGTTCCTCGTCCTCATACACGCTGTGGACAGGTTCATGGGTGTATACAGGGTCTTCGCAGCGCTGATGAACCAAGAGGGACTCTTCACAGCCGTCACACCCTTCTACATAATGGAGCCGAGGGAGATATACGAGATCTACGGGGACAGACCTTACGTCGTCTTCCCCTGCGGGGCGGACCTGAAGGACGAATACCTCTACATATCTTACGGCGGTGCTGACTCGGTGATATGCATAGGGAGGATAGAACTCGACAAGCTCCTCGACGTTCTATACGAGAACAGAATAGAATAGCTCCTCGAACCTGTCGACTATTTTAGCAACGCTGTTCTCCTCCGCATACCTTTTCATGTTTCTCCGGATCCTCTCCCTCAGCTCCTCGCTCTCGAAGACACCTCTCAGTATCTCTTCCAAGCTCTCCCTGTCTTCGTAGAGGAGTATAGGGGCTTCCTCCCCCGAAGGGAGGGCTTCGAAGAAGCGGGACCTCCTCGACACGGTAACGCAAAGGGACCCTACCGTCTGGAAGAAGGTGGAGGAGACGACGACCCTCTTCGTGTTTCCTTTCGGAAGGAGGTGAACGTCCGAAGAGAGCAAAAGCTCGTATATACCTTCAGTGTCGAGGACCCTGATCTCCTGACGGACCCACTCCTCACGGGCTTTTATGGGTTCCCCGGATCTTACGATCCTGTAAACGATGTTCGGATAGTTTCTTCTCAGCCTCCTCAGAACTTCAAGGAAGTCTTCGTATTCGCTGGGAGGCTGTCTCCCGAAGGAGGTGAGGACTATGTTTCCGTCCTCCGCGAACTTTCTCCTTCTCTCCGCAGGAGGCAGGCACGGATAGGGT
>WFYM01000163.1 GCA_015490115.1 Aquificaceae bacterium | reverse complement strand
GGTATCGGTCTTTTCTTGGACATAGGTGAGGTGAGCTTGTATGTTTCCTCCCTCCTTCAGAGGGACATGCCCACGCCTCTTCTCATTCCGATCATGTTTCTTCTCGGCTTCTTCACGAGCCTCGGACCCTCCACCTTGCCTTTCCTTCCCGTTGTCTTCGGGCTTTTGGTGACAAAGCAAAGTTCGAGGGTCGGAATAGCCCTCAGCGTCTTCGGTTTTTCCCTCGCCTTTTTGCTCACCCACGCCTTTGCGGGAGCTGTTTTTTCTACCGGAGCTTTGGTCCTCTCCGACATATTCAGGACGGAACTCTTCAACCTGCTCCTTAGCTTACTCCTGCTCATAATAGCCCTCAACCTCCTCGGTCTTCTCCCCTTCTCGGTAGAGATCGCGAGGCTGAACCCGTTTTCCGGTGCGGGGACGAGCAGCTTCCTCCTCGGCTTCGCCTACACCTTCTCCCTTTGTCCTTCCTGCACCTCTTTGCTTCTTGGAGCTATAGTCCTTAGCGCTTCTACGGGTAGCGTGGCTACCGCCTCCCTCCTCATGGGGGTTTACGCTGTGGGAAGGTCCGTTCCCGTTTTCCTCTCGGGTATAGTTGTCAGCAGCATCTCCGGACTTCTGAAGGGTAGCTATGTTTACGTGAACAGGGCTGTCGGTCTTCTCTTCCTGATCCTTTCCGCCTACTTTTTCGGGCTTAGCTTATAACCTATGAGGATAGGGGAGCTGGCGAAAAGGACAGGTGTAAGTCCGAAGACGTTAAGATACTGGGAGGAGATAGGGCTTCTGCCGAGACCTCCGAGGAACTCCTCCGGATACAGGGACTACCCGGAGGAGTACGTTGACCTTTGCAGGTTTATACTCAGGGCGAAAGCCCTCGGCTTTAAGCTCTCTGAGATAAAGGAGATCATAGATATTAAGCTCTCCGGCGGAAGACCTTGCGTTTGCGTCACGGAGAAGATAAAGAGGAAGATCGAGGAGATAGAAAGGAGGGTTGAGGAGCTGAGGAGAAGGAGGAGGCTCCTCGAGAGCCTTCTGAAGGGGGGAGGGGAGGGGGAAGCCTTCGTCTGCCCTATAATCGAGTCAGATGTCGAACTTGAGGACGAACCTCCCCGTCCTCTCGTTCCAAATAGCGAAGAGATACCAAAGACCTGCGAGACCGAGCAGTATCACGAGCGCCCACTCTAAGCCGACAACGTTCGGGAGGAATACCCTCGTCCCTAAGGAGGTGTTAGCTCCCAGCTTCTCGTAAACTGAGGAGAGGGAACTCATGATAAATGGGTCCACCTTCCTGAAGAGGAAGGCAAAGAGGGAGCCTCCTATCGCGTAGAAGAGTATCGCCACCATGTTCTTCACCGAACCCTCACCAGCCCTCCACATGGAACCCACCGAGCAACCACCCGCGAGGGTCATACCTATCCCGAATATGATCCCGCCTATCAGGCTACCGAAGGGGAAGGAGGGGGCTATCATCATAGTCTTTACCGTTGGAGGGTTGGTCATAGCGAAGGCGAGGGTATCTTGAACGTCCTGCATCTCCACTATCCCGGCGAAGGGAGAGAACTTGACTATAGTTCCCCCTATCGCAGCGACGGCTATCGCAAGGGCTGCAGCCTTCGTCATCTCGGACTCGCCCGTCTCGAAGGGCTGTCTGAAAGCCCTCACGAAGCAGAACCTCGTCCTCTGGTTTATTATCCCGAGAAGGACTCCGAAGAATATGAGGGAGCCGGCTGCAACCTCTATGGAGCCTATGCCGAGGGCTGGAGTGAAGGTGGAGACCTTCCTGTCAACGAAGGCTATGAGGAGTATGGCGATAAGAAGGAGGAGGAGTCCGAGGGATAGCTGGACCTTTTCGGGGACGTGGATTATCTTTCCGGGGGAACCCCAGCCTCTTAGCATCAGCTTCATGTATATCCTGAGTCCCAAGTAAGCACCTATCCCGAGACCTATCATCATCGTAATGGCTGAAGCTGACAAAGCTCCGAAACCTACAAGAAACGCACCTATGGTGCATCCGAAAGCCATGAAAGCTCCTATGCCCATCAGGGCCCCGCCTACAGCTCCTAAGAAAAGTTCGTCCTTCCCCGGTATGCTCAGCCTGAAGTCACCGCCTAAGAGGGCGGAGATCAAGGCACCCAAGAGGAAGGACCAGTTTATCAGGGCTACGTATTGCCAGATGGGACTCTGGAGGTCCGCACCGGGGTAGAGTATCGGCTTCAGTAGGTTGTCGCCCCATATTATGATCCCGTTCGTCACACCCCAAGGTGCGCCCCAAGCGAACATGAGGGCTACTATAAAGCCCATAGCAAGCCCGCCCATCCAAGGGGGCCACTGCCTCCTGAAGACGGAGATGAAACCTTCCCAGAGGGTGCTTCTCAGCGCTCCTCCCGTCTCTTCCATCTCACCTCCTCCGTTTTGGATATATTATTCCCCGCTTACACTTTCCGAACAAAAGAAAAGCTTATAGGACTATAAATCTCCGAGGGGTGTCACTTTGTTATACTGTTTGGCTAAATAAACTTTAGTATGCTTAGCTAACATTTTTGGGTAGATCCCCTTGACAGGAGGGGGAGAGGTTAATATAATTTTCTATGTCAAAAACGGAAGGAGGTGGAACCATGGCGAAGCTGAAACCCCTCTACGACAAGATAGTTGTGAAGAGGTTCGAGGAGCAGGAGCAGAGGACTCCCTCAGGGATAATCATACCCGACACAGCCAAAGAAAAGCCCCAGATGGGTGAGGTGATAGCGGTGGGAGAGGGGAAGCTCCTGAACAACGGTGAGATAAAGCCTCTTAAAGTTAAAGAGGGGGACGTTGTCCTCTTCAACAAATACGCTGGGACCGAAGTTGAACTCGACGGTGAGAAGTATCTGATAATGTCCGAGGATGAGGTCCTCGCCATAGTTGAGGACGTTAAAGTTTCAACCTAAAAACCAAAAAGGAGGTGGGTAAGATGGCTGCGAAGGGAATCATTTACAGCGAAGAAGCAAGAGCTAAGCTCAAGGCGGGTGTTGACAAGCTCGCCAACGCTGTTAAGGTCACCCTCGGACCGAGGGGAAGGGAGGTCATACTCGCCAAGAACTGGGGAACCCCTGTTGTCACCAAGGACGGTGTCACCGTCGCTAAGGAGATAGAGCTAAAAGACAACTACGAGAACATAGGCGCCCAGCTCGTAAAAGAGGTAGCCTCTAAGACCTCCGACGTCGCAGGTGACGGGACGACGACAGCTACCATACTCGCCCAGTCCATATTCCACGAAGGTCTCAAGGTCATAGCTTCGGGTGCAAACCCTATGGACGTCAAGAGGGGTATAGACAAGGCGGTAAAGAGGGTGGTGGAGGAGATCAAGAAGCTCTCCGTTGAGGTCAAGGGAAGGAACGAGATAGAGCAGGTAGCCACCATATCCGCCAACAACGATCCCGAGATAGGGAAGATAATAGCGGACGCTATGGAGGCTGTAGGCAAGGACGGTGTGATCACCGTTGAAGAGTCCAAGTCCGCGGAGACCACCCTCGAGACCGTTCAGGGTATGCAGTTCGACAGAGGATACCTCTCACCTTACTTCATAACGGACGCTGACAAGATGCAGTGCGTCCTCGAAGAACCTTACATCCTCATCTACGAGAAGAAGATCTCGAACGTGAAGGATCTCCTCCCAGTCCTCGAACAGGTTGTAAGGTCCGGAAAGCCGCTCCTTGTGATAGCTGAGGACGTCGAAGGTGAAGCCCTCGCAACCCTCGTCGTGAACCACATCAAGGGAGTTCTCAAGGGCTGTGCGGTAAAGGCTCCGGGATTCGGTCAGAGGAGGAAGGACTACCTGCAGGACATAGCTATCCTGACCGGCGGGACGGCGATCATGGAGGAGATGGGTATAAAGCTCGAGTCAGTCACCCTCGACATGCTCGGAAGGGCTGACAAGGTCATAGTTGACAAGGAGACGACCACGATAGTGGGCGGTAAGGGAGACAAGTCTCAGATACAGGCGAGGATAGAGCAGATCAAGAAGCAGATACAGGAGACCACTTCTGACTACGACAGGGAGAAGCTCCAAGAGAGACTCGCAAAGCTTTCCGGAGGCGTGGCTGTAATAAGGGTAGGAGCCGCTACCGAAGCTGAACTCAAGGAAAAGAAGGCGAGGGTGGAAGACGCCGTCCACGCTACCAAGGCTGCCGTTGAAGAGGGAATAGTTCCCGGCGGTGGTGTTGCACTCGTCAGGGCTTCCGAAGCCCTCGACGAGGTTAAGGTGGACAACGAGGATCAGAGACTCGGCGTTGAGATAATAAAGAAGGCGTGCAGGGCACCCCTCAGGCAGATAGCTTACAACGCCGGTTTCGAAGGATACGTGGTCCTCGAGAAGGTCATAGAACTCGGTAAGGAGAAGGGTAAGAACTGGGGATTCGATGCAGCTACGGGTGAGTACGTTGACATGTTCGAGAGGGGCATCATAGACCCGACGAAAGTGGTGAGGACCGCTATTGAAAACGCAGCCTCCGTAGCCGGAACGATGCTAACCGCCGAAGCCCTCGTTGCTGACCTCCCGGAACCCGAAAAGAAGAAAGACACAACACCCACCGACATGCCCGATCTCGACTGAACCCTTCGGGGGCGTCCCCGCCCCCTTAAAACTTATAAGAAAATTAAGAAATTCTTATAAAATAAAGGGTTTTTTTGTTTTATAATACCCGACGGAATGGACCCCAGCAGTTTAGTTTTAAAGACCCGCCTCCCTTTTTTTCAATGGTTCAGGGGCTACTCTAAGGACGCCTTCTTCAGAGACACCGTAGCCGGGATAACCGTAGCAGCTGTTTACGTTCCCCAAGCTATGGCTTACGCCCTCCTCGCGGGTATGCCACCTATAACAGGTCTCTACACAGCCTTCATAGCCACGATAGTGGCTGCTGTCTTCGGAAGCTCCCGCTTTTTGGGGACAGGTCCGGTCGCCATGACCTGTCTTCTTTCCGCCTCGGTCCTTTACGGTCTTAACTTGGAGCCTCAAACGGAGGAGTGGGTAGCTTATATGGGTCTGCTCGCCCTGATGGTAGGGGTGGTGAGGCTTACGGTGGGTCTTTTGAAGCTCGGATTTGTCGTCGATCTCATATCAAACAGCGTCGTTATAGGGTTCACAGCCGCGGGAGCTATGGTGATCGCCCTTTCCCAGTTCAAGCACCTATTCGGCTTTCCCGTTGTGAACACAAGCCACATATTCACCATAGTCTCCGACATAGTCCGCAAGATCCACCTCACCAACCCCTACACCCTCGCGGTAGGCATAGGTGCTTACCTGATCATATGGTTCTCGAAGAGGATAAACCCTTACATTCCGGGAGCTTTGATAGCTGTCGTTGTCACCTCTTTGGTAGTTTACATCTTCGGACTTCACAACAAGGGTGTCGCCATAGTAGGGGAGGTCCCTCAGGGGCTTCCGAGTCCTAACATACCCCCCATCGACTCCCACGTGATGAGCAAGATGTGGGGAGGGGCGCTCGTTGTCGCCTTCTTCGGTCTTATAGAGGCTGTCGCAATAGCGAAGACGCTCGCAATAAAGGCTGGGGACAAGTGGGACCCGAATCAGGAACTCGTAGGTCAAGGACTTGCGAACGTCGCCGTTTCCTTCTTTAAAGGCTTTCCGGCAGGAGGTTCCTTCTCGAGGTCTTCCCTAAACTACGCCCTCGGTGCCAAGTCGCCCCTCGCGAGCGTGATAACCGGTTCGCTCGTGGGTGTTACCCTATTTTTTCTCGCTCCCGCCTTTTACTACCTCCCTAAGGCTACGCTCTCCGCTGTAGTCCTTTCCGCTGTTATAAACCTCATAAGACCCCAGGACATCGTGAGGCTCTACAGGATAAATAAGATGGACGGGGCTGTGGCTGGTGTCACCTTCCTCTCCGTGTTCTTCATGGACCTTTGGGTCGCCATAACGCTCGGTGTTCTCCTCTCCCTCGGGGGCTTCGTATACAGGACTATGTATCCGAGGATAGTCGTCTTATCGAGGGATCCAGAATCCAACACGTTTGTAAACGCTGAAAAAAGGAACCTTCCCGAGTGTCCCCAGATACTTTACATAAGACCGAACATGTCAATATATTTCGGGAACGCCCAGTACGTCTACGACTACATAATAGACAGGACTAAGGAGAGGCTTTCTAAGGGACCTTTAAAGTTCGTCCTCGTTGACATGGAGGCTGTGAACTACACGGACGCGACGGGTTCGGAGACCATAATAAGGCTCGTGAAAGCTTTGAGAGAACTCGGCGTTGAAGCTTGCTTTGCCAACATAAGTTGCGACGTTTATCCTCTTCTTGAGAATGCGGGGTTCGACAGGGTTGCCCGCCACGACCTCGTCTTCGACTCGAAGGGTCAGTCAATAGTGGAGCTTTTCAGGAGGATAGACCACAGGTTCTGCAGGGAAGGTTGCCCCCACACGGTATTTAAGGAGTGTCTTTCTATTAAAACAGGTCGGTAACTCTCCACTAAGGTCCGCCCCGGAGGGTCCTCCTGAACCACTCCACGGTTCTTTCCAAACCCTCCCTAAGGCTTACCTTAGGCTCCCAGCCGAGGAGCTTTTTTGCCTTTGTTATGTCCGGCTTTCTCCTGTCGGGATCGTCCTTTCGTCTTTCCACGAACTTTATTTTTGACGGGCTTTTCGTTATCTCTATGACCATCTTCGCAAGGTCGAGTATGGTATGCTCCTCTGGGTTTCCCAAGTTGAAGACCTCACCCTCCAAACCTTCCGTGACAGCGACCCTGTAGATCCCCTCGACGAGGTCGTCCACGTAGCAGAAG
>WFYM01000162.1 GCA_015490115.1 Aquificaceae bacterium | reverse complement strand
CCGAATTTTTTAGGTTCCATAGGTTTTTGAGAGAACTCTTCAATTAGTTTTTTACAGTTCAATTCCGCAATATGCCACTCTTTCAGCTCTTTAAGATCTGATTTTCTTTCCTTTTGAGGTTTTAGAGACACTCTTTCAAATACGGAATGCATCAATCCTATACAGCTACCGAGGACTATTTCTCTCTCCGAAGAAGAAAGCCAGTCCGCTATCTGACATACAACACTCTCAACCTCATCCGTTGGCTGGTGGTGTTTGGCCCCCCAGTTAATAAGTTTCTTTTTCTCTTCCTCGGTTATTATATTCTTACTTTTGAGCCACTCAAAGATGAGAGCGGATAAGTAGGCGTGCTCGTATTTGTATTCATCTTGATAAATATATTTCCTTTCCTCCCGTTTCGCTTTTCTTAGTTTGTCTAATTTATCATCTAACGTTTTGACTCCAAGCTCAAAATTTCCATCTTCAGACTTTTTAGCTTCCTTTGCCTTGAAGAGAAACTTCCCTATATCGTGAAGCAGTCCTCCGAGAGCGAGGAGGATCCTATCTTCGTCCATATCCCCACTCCCACTTAAACATTTTAACAGGACACCTCCACCAAGAAAAAGCTAAACAGTCCCTCTTCTACTATTTTATTAACTTCCTCTTGGGTAAAAACCTGACCTTCCGTGGGGCGGACTTTTATCTGAAAGATCAGGGCTCTGTCTCCGTCTTTGAGTTTTACCGGCTCACGTCTCATCTCTATCTCCCTTCCCAGCATATTTGAGAGAACCTGAGCTGTGGATTGATGGGATATGCAGGACTCAAAGGGTTCTTGCAGGAGTTCAAGGGCCTTTTCCTTTGAAACTTCTCTCACATCTATTATGGCTCTGCTCTTTTCGAGCATATTTAAAGAAAAGGCGTTAAGGAGATATAGCTTTCCCTTCTGGGGAGGTCTCAGTGTGTAAACTACTTTGGTTTTGTGGGTGAGGAGGAGGCACACGTAGTCTTCGAGGAAGTATCCGAGGGCGAAGGAGAAGGGAACTGAGGCCTCCATGAAGAGTGTCTTGCACCCTTTTACCATCCTTAGCTTTTTGTTTACCAGGAAGGCTATCTCAAGGACGTTCTTGTCGAGAGCTTCTCCCTCAGGGATCTTGATCTCGAGAGTGTCTTCGTCCTTTTCCGTCTGGGTTTTCATCCTTATGTAAATGTTTTTATAATCCTGTGGTTCATAAAGCTCTACGAGCTCTTGGGCTTTGGCGGTGTCAGGAACCTCCCGGTCGCTGGTAAGGGTAAAGGCTAATCTATACTTTCCGTTGTCGAACTGGTAGAATTCCACGGGCACCCTCGATTTGGAGAGAACCACACCTGTGTAGAAGGTCATGCAGAGGGGTATCCCCGTGGTTCCTATCCTGATGGGCAGGTGATTTTCGTTTATGTGCTTTAGCTGAGATGCCGTCTCTTCCAGCCACATTGCAAAGCTTTCGAAAGACTCAACGGTCTCCTCAAAGCGTTCCGTGTATACGAGGGGCCGGTCTATGTGGAACACGTCCCTTATATACTCCCCATCGAAGGGGAAGCTTTTTAAAAATGGAGTCGGGTCTTTCCCCGGCAGGGAGGCTAAGGGAACGGTGAGGGAGGTCAAAAATTTTTCTAAGTCCTTTAGATCCCTCATGCAGTCGGAGGGGTAAATGAGGGGTATGCTTTCTTGCCTGCAGAGCTCCTTTTTCTTTTTGAGGAACTGGACGTCCTCGAGCCTTCCCTCCGGGGTGATGATACCGGTAAAGGCTACGTCCTTAAAGCGGTTCTGGAGGACGAGGGAGGCGTAAAGGGAGAGCATGTAAGAGCTACTCTTCTTCCAGTCAAAGTCTGAATCAAAGACTACGAGGAATCCTCTTTTTAAGAGTTTACCGATAAGTTTAAGGCTTTCTGTGGGTTTGTCTCCCAAGAGGATAACTCCCGGCTTTGAGAGGGGGATCAAAAGGGCTCGGATCAGTTTAGCTTCTTTATTGGAAGCCACCGGAAAGAGGGCGAATGTCTCTTCTGAGCTTAGGATCTTTTGGACGGTGTCTTCGTCCGTCCTTAGCTTTCGAGCGAGCTCGGCAGTCGGAACTATGTCTTTTCTCTGACGCAGGACCTGGAGGCTAAGGTAGTTTAGCTCCTGGCTAGAAAAGGGAAAGTGCTTTAAAATGTCTTTGACCTCTTTGGGTGAGATGCTTGAAGGACTCTTCAGAAAGTCTCGGAGCAGTCTCTTCTTCTGCTCGTGATTTAAAGCTTCAAACATCCTCCACCCTCAGCGATCTTTCGAGCAGAGAGTGGCTGTAGTTTTCTAAAGGAATCTCTATCTTTTTGGGAAGCTCACCCTCGAAGAGGACTACCTTGTCTCCGTCTGCCTCGAGCAGTATCCTCTTCCTCTTCCCCACGAGATTCTCTTCCGGGGTGAGTATGAGCCTCTTTTCCTCCGAGTCGTAGAACCACCTTATTCCTTCCTTCTCTCCCCAGGTCTTCTCCTCCCCTGCGGCGGCTAAGGCGTATTCCCTGTGCTTTTCAAAGAAGGCGCTGAGCTCTAAAAGTTTCTCCTCTTCCTCTATCATCTGGGCAAAGAGAGAAAAGTATCTCCTGCTTTCGAGGGTTTTAAACTCCTCCTTGGGACCACCCCACATTCCTCCCGTTCCCTTCTTCCTGCCTTCGTAGACATCCTCGACCTCCTTCATCTGCTCCGGTGTGAGCTTCCCTAAGAGAAAGACCTTTCTGTTCCCAAACCTTTTAGGAAAGTCTTCTTCGGGAACTTCGAAGCCAAGGTCTGTCTGGACTATGTAGGTTTCGCCTTCGAACTGGATCAGGACGTCCTCGGGCGTTGCCAGCTCCCAGAATTTAGACATGGGGAGGAGCTCTACGTATCCGTTTTTATATATTCTGAAGATTAAGAAGATCATCCCCAGTCCATCGGGAGATGGGAAAACTTCTATGATGTCCCCCTCCTCGGGAACTTCAATTTCCTTTATCTCCTTGGGTTCGATATTTTTGAAGCTGTCTATATCGGGAGGCTCTATGTCAACATCTTCGTATTCGAGAACGTCCTCCACCTTCAAAGCCTCTCTGTAAAGCTCCAGTATCTCCTCTAAGGGAGTCATCCCTTTTCCTCCTTACACAGTTTGGAACGAAGGTCCTCGCAGATTTCTGACAGCTTGGTGTTTATAAACTCCCGCACCAGCTCGTCGGAGATCCTGAGATCCCTCAGCTTCCTGCCGAACTCCTCCACCACACGCCTTTTGCGGGAAACGTCCTGGTATATGGCGTCCGTGGACTTATCGCCCCAGAGGCACTTGTATCTCTTCGAGTCGAGGAGGTAGCAGAAATACTTTACGTTCTCAGGTTTTACTTCCTTCCTGAACACCTCCTCTATCTCAGTGAGCTCGTAGTTTTTAACGAGTTGACTTTTCTCTCCTTTCTCTACGAGGCTTTCACGGTTGTCCTCACCCCTGAGGTCTGCCTCCAACACCTCACGTATCCTTTTTTTCTTTTTTAAGTGGTCCACGAGGGAGTTTTTAAGAGCTGTCCCTATGTAAGCTCTGAGTTTGGTAGGGTCGTCCATCATGGAAAGAAACTTATCTCTGTTATCCAAAAGCTTTATCATAAAGTCCCTGACTATCTCACCAACCTCGCCGTAGTTGAGACTTCCCGCTCCTTTCTTCTTCAGGATTCCCGCCAGGTATCTGAAGAGACTGTCGTAATCTTTGCGGTCTATCGTTCTTTCAAAGAAGGCTCTTAGAAGATCCCTCAGCTTTTCCGCTTCCACCCCTCGAGCTCCTCTTCTATTACAAACCACATCTGATGGTCGAAAACATTTTTGTTACACTCTCCGCATACAACAGAGTTTTTGGACAACATACTTTTTGACATCCTTACTACTATGCGACAAGCTTTTCTTCCAGTTTTTCTTTTGAAAACATAAGATTCTTTTTCTACCCATCTACACTTATCGTCGAGCTCGCCACACTCTTTGATGTAAACCTTAGGCAGCATTCTTCCTATGCCGTATCTCTCATCCAGATCGCAGGGAAAGGGGTTTTCTTTGAGGCTCGTTAGCAGGATCATGTAGACGTGTTTTTCTGTGGACTTTATCGCTATAAAGGGTCTTGCTCTCTTTACGTTCCACATAGGGCCGGAAGGTTCTACCTTGTCCCATACCTTCTCTTCGTAATAGTAACCGAGACACAACTCGGGAAACCTTACGATCTCCCAAACATCGTTTTCACTTCTCAATATGTCCCCGAGCTTGAACATGATACGTCTTTAGAAAATTTTACCATCCACCTATGGTGTGTTAAGTGAGGATGGCAACTTTTTAAAAAGAGGATCCTTCCGAGGAAGGGGTAAAATGGTTTCACTCAGAGAGCAAGATGCTAAGAGTTTTATGACACTTACTAAAGTTTTACACCCCTCGACAAGGGAGCACTCAAGTCTTTAAAAAAACCTCCCCTAGGAATCTCCCAGGGAGGTGCTTATCAGGTCAAGGCTCTATGATCCACATCATAAACATTCGGGATCCGATCCCTACCCTTCTATATAGACT
>WFYM01000161.1 GCA_015490115.1 Aquificaceae bacterium | reverse complement strand
CCTCCTCTACTTTTAGCGCTTCCTCGTCGGGTTCTGGGAAACTCTCTTCGGAAACCAAAGTCTCTTTTCCTATACAGCTCCAAAGCTCCTCGCATACGTGGGGTGTTATAGGAGCGAGGAGCAGGAGCAGGGTCTCCACACCCTCCCTCAGGACCTTCCAGTCCTCTTCCTCCTTAGGTTCGAACTCGGAGAGGTCTCCGAATAGCTTCATTACTTTGGCTATTGCTATGTTGAACTGGAAGTCCTTTTCCATGTCTTCGAGGTAGCCCTTTACGGTTTCGTGGATCCTTCTCCTGAGGTCTTTCGCCCTTCCCCGAAGGCTTCTTAGCTCCTCTTTCGTGTAGGTCACACCTTTTAGCTTATCCGCCTTTTCCGTTACGAAGTTCCAAAGCCTGTTTAAGAATCTGTAAGCTCCCCTTATGCCCTCCTCCGTCCACTCGAAGTCCTGCTCGGGAGGTGCCGCGAAGAGGATATAGAGCCTTACTGTGTCCGCTCCGTATCTTTCGACAGCCTCCTCCGGATCTACAACGTTCCCCTTCGACTTTGACATCTTCGCGGACTCTCCTATCTCAGCTTCGAGTTTTGTAAGGACCTCTTTCGATACGCCGAGTTTCTCGAGCAGGAGGGAGGCGTTGTCGCCTACGGATATTTGGTTTTCCTTTAGGAAATCGCCTATCTTCATCAGGATAAAATTATACCTGCCGTGAAGAGGGCTTTAGTCATACCAGCCAGATTAAGATCAACGAGGCTACCGAAGAAGCCCCTAAGAAGAATAAAAGGGAAACCCCTCATCAGGTGGGTCGTCGAGAGGTGCCTCTCCCTCGGGGAGAGGGTCATATTGGCTACGGATTCCGAGGAAGTAGCTAAGGTAATTTCCGACCTTCCGGTTGAGATATTCATAACACCCTCCGACCTCCCCTCCGGGACGGACAGGGTAGCCTACGTGGTGAGGGAGCTGGACTTGGATCTCGTCGTAAACCATCAGGGGGACGAACCCTTCGCATACAAAGAAGACACGGAAAGGATATTCCGCGCCCTCGAAGGGGACCCAGTCGTTACCCTCGCCCTCCACGACCCCGAAGCCCTGAGCAGACCCGAGGATGTCAAAGTAGTCCTCGACAAGGAAGGAAAAGCCCTCTACTTTTCGAGGGCGCCCATACCCTACCCGAGGGGTGAGCTAAAATCCCCTTATCCCTTAAAGCACGTTGGCATATACGGCTTCAGGAGGGAGGCGATCCTCAGGTTCGTTTCCATGAAAAAAGAGACCCTCGAGGAGATAGAGGGTTTAGAACAGCTGAGGCTTCTCGCGAGCGGTATACCGATCAAGGTCTTAATAACCGAGAACTTCTACCACGGCGTGGATACAGAGGAAGATATAAGGGTCGTTGAGCCTCTGTTGGGTGCTTGAGCGGAGGGGGTGGGATTCGAACCCACGGCAGGGCTGTGAACCCTGCAAGGGATTTCAAATCCCCCGCCTTCGTCCGCTCGGCCACCCCTCCTCAAAATAGTATATTAGCAAAGACCGACCACAGCTATCCCCATCCTGTCCGCTTCCTTCAAAAACTTTTCCTTCTCGACTATGTAAACCTTCCCTGCTTCGAGGAAGAGGGCGTCCGCTCCCGACTCCTTCATAACTTTTAAGGTTTCCGTTCCGACGGTGGGAACGTCTATCCTGAAGTCCTGTTCTTTTCTTGCAACCTTCACAACCCTTATACCCTTTCCCGCTATCTTCCCGGCCCTCTTTATTGTCTCCTGAGTCCCCTCCATAGCTTCCACAGCGACGACAGCCTTGTCCTTCACAACCACAGTCTGCCCCACGTCCAGATCAGCTATCTCCTTTGCAACGAGAAAGCCGAAGGTCCCGTCTTCCATAGCCTCTTCGGAAGGTCTCCTCCTTCCCAAAACTCCTTCCGGAGCCAGTATGCTTTCGAGGAAGGGTCTCGGGTCTATGAACTCGAAACCCTCCCCCTCGAGGAGGTCCATAAAGGCCCTTATGAGGTTCGAAGGTCTCCTGTCCTTCGCTTTTCTTAAGATCTTCACAGCGCTGATGTCGAAGCTGAAAAGGTAGGTATACATCAGCCTCTGCTCGAACTTTCCGAGGACAACGAGCTTTCTCACACCTTTTCTTTTCAAGATTTTTACCAACCTTCCCACCTTGCCTATAGGTATCTCCTCATCAACGGTGATCTCCGTTATACCTCTTACACCTATGGTAAACACCTCCTCTCCTTTTCTTCTCGCCTCCTCCCTGAAAACCTCCGGTAGCTTTCCGGCTCCAGCTATTAGACCTATACTCATCCCGGAATACTTTAAAATATGTTACCAATGGATGTTCGCTTAATTGTGTCAGCGAGCAGTGACGTTATCCTTTCATTCCTTATAAAGAACAGGGATGTCTCGGAGATAAAGGTAGAAAAGAAGACGGAGAGGAGGATAGTAGGTAGCATCTTCAAGGGGAAGGTAAAGAGACTTGCAAAGAGCCTCGACGGTGCCTTCGTCGACATAGGTCTCGGAAGGGAGGCTTACTTGCCCCTCAAGAACTACTCCGGCGAAGAGGACAGGTGTTCCGTTCCCGAAGTAGGTGAAGAGCTTGTTGTTCAGGTAAAGAGGGAGCCGATAGAAGAGAAGGGAGCCAAGATAACATGCCGTGTTACCATACCCGGAAAATACCTCGTCTACCTTCCGGGATCCAAGGGGGTTTTTGTATCCTCCAAGATAGGTGACGAAGGCAAAAAAAAGTTCTTTTTGGAGCTTTTCAAAGACAAGCTGAACGAAGAGGGCGTCATAGTCAGAACGTCAGCGACGAAGGCTTCGAAGGAAGATCTGATCGGCGAACTGGAGAAACTAAGGAAGAAGTGGGAGAAGATAAAGGAGAAAGCTTCCAAGGTCAAAACGGGAATAGTTTACGAGGAAGTTCCCCTCTTTATGCAGACCATAAGGGACTGGTGGCAGGATATAGAGGAGATCGTTGTTGACGACAGGGATATATGGATCCAACTTCTTGCCTTCCTCGAGGAGGACTTTCCCGAGCTTGTTGAGAAGGTAAGGTATGTCAAGAACATCTCCGTCTTCTTTAAGAGGTATAATCTTGACAGGATCTTGACAAAGCTATTTGCAAAGTATGTTTGGTTAAAGAACGGAGGCTACATAGTGATAGAGGAGACTGAGGCGATGACGGTAATAGATGTAAATAGCGGATCGGGAAGCGGAGAGTCTTTGGAGGAGAACGCCCTAAAGACAAACTTGGAAGCTGCGGAGGAGATAGCGAGGCAGATAAAGCTGAGGGACATAGGCGGTATAGTGATAATAGACTTCATAGACATGAAGGATAAAAAGAGCAGGGAAACCCTTATCAAGAAGATGAAGGAACTCTTTGCGGACGAAGGTTCCAACGTCCACATATACGGTATAACCCAGCTCGGTCTACTCGAGATGACGAGAAAGAAGGAGACCCCGAGCGTCACTAAGCTCCTTTCTTTGAGCTGTCCCTACTGCAAGGGCAGGGGATACATAAAGAGTCCAGAGCTTGTCCTCTACGAGATCGAGAAGGAACTCGACTACTTCAAGGGAAGGTATCTCGAACTCAAGGTAAACCCGCTCCTGAAGGAGAGGGTTGAAAAGCTCCTTGAGAAGAAGAACATGAAGGGTTGGGTCTCCTTAAAGGAGGAGTGTGATGTTCCCCTCGACTACTACGAAATGATGCTCTCGGGATGATGAGAGTGAAGCTTCTTCTGCCGATCGCAGTTCTCTTCCTGATCTCAGGGTGTGCCAAGATGACCGAGGAAAAGAGGGCAAAAAAAGCAGGGGAATATTACATGAGCGCTCTCGCTGAATATAGGGAAAAGGACTATGACTCCGCAGCCGCCAAGTTCAGCGAAGCTCTCAAGTTTATAGATCGCCTGACACCACAGCAGATAGAAAACGCCCGTTTTCTTCTCGGAAAGAGCTACTATCTTGACAAGGACTACGTCAACGCTGTAGTCTACTTGGAGGATTATATATTTCACTATCCGAAGCTCAAAAGGACAGAAGAAGCTTACTACATGCTCATAGACAGCTACATAAAGGTCTCCCCTGACCCTTATAGGGATCAAGAATACACTTGGAAGGCTATAGATAAAGCGAGGGAGTTCCTCGCCAAGTTCCCGAATAGCCCCTACGCACCTAAGGTCCAAGATCTCATAGAGAAAGCTTATACCAAAATAGCGAAGCACGAGTATCTGATAGCGAGGTTTTACGAAGAATACGGTTATCCTTACTCCGCAGCCCTCAGATACAGGAACCTACTCATAAACTTCCCCAAATACGTGTCCGAGGAGGAGGTAGCATACAGATACATCAAGTGCTTGATGGAGACGGAAAAGCAGGTTGAAAAGTCGAAAAAAGTTATAGAGGACCTTATAAAGAAAGCTCAAAAGAGCCTCAAAGAGGTTCCTCCTGAAGAAAGGGTGGCGGTGAAGAAAAGGATAGAGTTCTTGAGGGGTGAGATAGAGAGGTGGGAAAGGATAAAGGAGGAGGCTGTGAGGGAAGCCCTCGAAGCTATGAGGAGATACAAAGAAGTATATGGGGAGAACACCTACTACAAAAAACTCGAAAGGCTCATTAAGGAAAAGGGATGGAGAAGCTGAAGTTTATAAAAGAGAAGCTCGAAAACAAAAAGGCGGAGAATATTGTCATACTCGACGTTTCCAAACTCACGAACATAGCTGACTTTTTCGTTGTGGCGAGTGCGAACTCTCCCGTTCACGCGAGGGCTGTTGCGGAACACCTGATCGAGGAGGCGGAAAAGGCGGGAATAGAGATCGACCACGTGGAGGGTATGGAGTTCGGAGGGTGGATACTCGTTGACATGCTCGACGTTATAGTCCACATATTCACCCCCTAGTGGAGTGAGTACTACGGTATAGAATGGATATGGTCGGAGGCTGAGAGGGTGAGCCTATGACCGCTTTGAAGGTCGTCCTCTTTGTAGCTCTGCTCGTAGTAGCCCTCGTTTTCGCTTACTACAATAT
>WFYM01000160.1 GCA_015490115.1 Aquificaceae bacterium | reverse complement strand
GTCCGCTCCTTTCGAGGTTCGGGAGGGCTGTTGTTCCATTGCCGGGAGGGTGTTCGATAGGACCAAGACCGATAGACCAGCACCTTAAGTTCTTCTCAAGAGCCGGTGCGAATACCAGAGTGAGGAACGGAAAAGTTTTCCTCGAAATAGAAAAAAAAAGACCCGTTGAGTTTTCCTTCGACTTAATAACGGTAACCGGGACCGAAAACGCCCTCCTCTACCTCGCTGGGGTCGAAGGAAGGAGCGTCCTCAGGAACACAGCTATAGAGCCTGAGGTCATGGACCTTATCGAGGTCCTAAGGAAGATGGGTGCTGAGATCGAGGTCTGGGGAAGGACCATGGAGATAAGGGGGACCTGTGAGCCAAAAGGTTTCTCCCACAGGGTAATCCCAGACAGGATAGAGGCTGGGACGCTGATGGTCGCAGCTGTGATGACGGACGGGGACGTCCTCATAGAGGAGGCACCCCTCGACCATATGAATTCGGTTATAGAGAAGCTAAGAGAGTGCGGTGGTCATGTGGAAAGGTTGGACGAGAAAACGGTCAGGGTGAGGTCGAACGGCATGAGGAGACCCCTTGAGATAGTGACTCAGGAGTATCCGGGCTTTCCTACGGACATGCAGGCACAGTTCACAGCCATGCTCTCCCTCGTTGAGGGGAGGTCGAGGGTGGTGGAGAGGATATTCGAAAACAGGTTCCACCACGTATACGAGCTTGTGAGGATGGGTGCGAACATAAAAGTAAAAGGCAGGGAGGCTTTAGTTGAGGGTGTGGAGAAGTTAAAAGGAGCTGAAGTTTACTCTACGGATCTCAGGGCTTCCGCGAGCCTCGTCCTTGCAGGACTCGTAGCTGAGGGGACGACTATAGTGAGGGACATCCACCACCTCGACAGGGGTTACGAGAAGCTCGAAGAGAAGCTGAGCAGGCTGGGAGCCACCGTAAAGAGGCTCCCGCCCGGAGTTACTTGATCTGGACCTTAGCCTCCTTGGTAACCTTCTGTTTCGGTATCCTGATCTCCAGAACCCCGTCCTTGTACTCAGCCTTTGCCTTCTCAGCCTTCACGTCAGTCGGTAGAGGGACGAGCCTCTCTATCCTGCCGTAGAACCTCTCCACCCTGTGGACGTTTTCGGTCTTTTCTTCCCTCTCTTCCTTTCTCTCAGCTTTGATGTGGACCGTGTTCTCCTTTATCGTGACGTCTATGTCCTCCTTCTTCACTCCGGGAAGCTCAGCCTTTACCACCACCTCCGAGTCGGTCTCGTATACGTCCACCGGTGGTGCGAGGACCTCCTCCCTGTCTGCGGTTGGGAAGACGTCCTCGAAGAGTCTGTCAAGCTCCCTCCTTATCCTCTCAAGCTCCGCAAACGGGTTCCAGAGGGTTATCCCTCTCCTCATGGCCCTCACCTCCTTTACAAGGATTTTCACATATAATTTTAGTCCGTTATTGTCAAGTTGTCAAGTCCCCGAGGGTAACTCCCACCGCCCCTCTGGAGAGCATAAGGTCCACCGCCCTCTCGCTGTCGCCGGGATTGACGTCCACACCCTTCACAGCGTCGAGGAGAAGGAAAGCTTGAAAACCAAGGTCTATGGCTCCGAGGACCGTGTTCTTCACACAGTAGTCCGTCGCAACACCTCCCACAAACACCCTCCTTACCCCCCTCTCCCTCAAAAGGCTCTCGAGAACGGTCCCTTGAAAGCCCGAGTAGGCGTCGAAGTCCGGCGAGGTCCCCTTCGAGATTATGAACTTGTTGTCGAGGGGCATCCTGAGGTCTTTGTGGAACATGGCTCCCTCCGTGTTCTGGACGCAGTGGGGGGGCCAAATACCTCCGTGTCCTTTAAAGGATATGTGGTTTTCCGGATGCCAGTCCCTCGTGAAGAAGACGGGAAGCCCCTTCTTTTCGAAGATCTCTATATACTCGTTGAGGACCGGGACCACCTTGTCCCCTTCCGGAACCGGCAAGGCACCTCCGGGCATGAAGTCGTTTTGAACGTCAACGACTATGAGGGCGTCCACATCCGTTACCTTCACCTTCATCTTCACCACCTCCTTCAACTCATATTAAAGACGACCGGTATCTCTTTCCATACCCTTATCTCATAAGGAGAAACCTTGCAGGAAAAAGCCTTCACCGGAAGACCGAGCCTCCAGAACTCTTCGAGGAGCTTACCAAAGTCTGGATCCGTCTCGTAGTTGGGGGAGAAAACTTTTGCGTCTTCCCTCTGAATTACAAAGACCAAGGCTGGAAGGAAACGGTCCCTCAGCTCGATGAGATCCCTGATGTGCCTTCTTCCTCTCTCGGTGGGTGCATCCGGAAAGAGGGCTACTCCTTCTTTTACGAGGTTCACAGACTTCGTCTCTATAAGGATCCTTCCGTTTATGAGAAGGTCGAACCTCGAACTCCCGACTTTCGGCTCCATCTTGAAGCTTTTTGGGAACCAAGGTGTTCCCTTCGATCTCATGTGTTCGAGTAGAAGGAGAGGGGGAAGGTGGGAGTCTATACAGACGAAGCTCCCTTTTGCTTTCACGAGGACCACCTCCGCTTCGCACCTTCCTTCCCTTTCCCTCAGATAAACCTCCCTCCCTTCAGTCAGAAGCTCCTCCAGCCTTCCCGTGTTTCTTATGAGGGCTTTTTTCTTCTTTCCGTCAACCAACACCTCTCCTACGAACCTGTTCACTCTTTTGACGAACACCCCTTTCTTTAAGGGTCCGAACTCCATCAGAACTTCTTTATCTCTATTCCGTACTTCTTTATACGGTAGTCGAGCTGTCTCAAGGTGTAGCCGAGGAGCTTCGCAGCTCTTGACTTCACGTAGCCCGTTCTCTCTAAGGCTTCTATTATCTTCTCCCTCTCCGTAGCTTGGATCTTCTCGGGTAGGTTCGATACGCTTCCCAAAGAGTCCTTTCTTCTGAAGGCAAGTATATGGGGTGGAAGGTCCGCGCTCCTTACGACACCTTCGTTCATGACTACGAGTCTCTCTACGGTGTTTTCAAGCTCCCTGACGTTTCCGGGCCAGTCATACTCCATCAGGGGTTCCATCGCTTCGGGGGCGATCCTCACCTTCTTCCCGTATTTTTCGTTGAACTTCTCGAGGAAGTGTTCCACAAGGAGGGGTATGTCCTCCTTCCTCTCCCTGAGGGGAGGGACGTGTATGGGTATGACGTTCAGCCTGTAGTAGAGGTCTTCCCTGAACTTACCCTCCTTGACGAGGCTCTCGAGATCCCTGTTCGTCGCAGCTATTATCCTCACGTCAACCTTTATGACCTTCTCACCCCCCAAGCGTTCTATCTCCTTCTCCTGAATGACCCTCAAAATTTTAGCTTGCAGGTAGAGGGGCATGTCCCCTATCTCGTCCAAGAAGACGGTCCCACCGTTTGCAAGCTCGAACTTACCCTTCCTGCTCGAAGTGGCTCCGGTAAAGGCTCCCTTTTCGTATCCGAAGAGTTCAGCTTCGAGGAGGGTCTCAGGTATAGCTGCACAGTTGATGGTGACGAAGGGTCTGTCCCTCCTGTCGCTCAGAAAGTGTATCGCTTTGGCTATTAGGCTTTTTCCGGTTCCGCTCTCTCCGGTTATCAGAACCGTGCTGTCCGTGGAGGCTACCTTCCTGATCACTTCTATGAGGTTCCTGACGGTCTCGCTCACCCCTATTATCCCGTGTATGTTGTAGGTTTTCCTGAGTTCTTCTTGGAGTATCTTCCTCTGCTCCTCCCACTCGAGCCTCTCCTCCTCCATCCTCTTACTCAGCTTGTAGAACATGCCTATCATCGTCCCGAGGACCATTAGCGACTCGACGCCCTTTTCCACACTCTCTTTCGAAGAGAAGGGCTTGAAAACCGCCATGACCCCTACCGTGTCCCCACCCACCTTTATAGGGACAGCTATGAAGGTCTCGTCTCCCCTCAGCCTTTCCCTTATCCTCGTCTTGTTTAGGAAGGCTGGGTTGGAGAGTATGTCCGATACCACTATGGGTATTCCCGTCTTGAAGGCTTTCCCCGTTATCCCCTCACCCCTTTTGAAGATACCCCTTCTCACCTCCTCGTCGGAGAAGCCGAAAGCCTTCACTATCTTTAGAGCTTTCAAATTGTTGTCGTATATGGCTATGAAGCTAAGCTCGACTCCCCAAAAAGAGTAAAGGACCTTGAGGATCTCGGTCATGGCTTCGTTGAAGTCAAGACCCTTACTCAGGACCTTGGCTACCTCGTTGACTATGGTAAGCTCCTTTATCTCGATACCCTTCCTACTTTCCGCCATTAAATTCAAGTATAATTTATATTTCTGGTAGGGGACGTAGCTCAGACTGGGAGAGCGCCGCCCTCGCACGGCGGAGGTCGGGGGTTCAAATCCCCTCGTCTCCACCATTTTTTCCTTGTCTTCCAATAATTTCAAGGACAGAAATTACGGGAAAAGTCTCATGCTTTCACTCAAGACTGAAATCTCCGTTATCCCTACACAATCCTAATTTAAATGTTTATCTTTGCATATTTTTTTATACCTTCTTCGAAGATATCACCGCCGTATACATCGTTAGCAACTATGACGGGAAAGTCTTCGACGTAAAGTTTCCTTATCGCCTCCGTTCCGAGGTCTTCATAGGCTATGAGCTCCGAAGATTTTATATGCTTGCTCAAGAGAACTGCAACTCCCCCGACAGCTGCGAAGTAAACAGCTTTGTAGGTTTTGAGAAGTTCCCTCACTTGAGTAGATCTTCTTCCTTTCCCTATCATGCCTTTCAGACCGAGTTTCAGGAGCGGTTCCACGTATTTGTCCATCCTCGAAGCTGTCGTCGGTCCGGCTGAGCCTATGACCTGACCGGGTTTCGGAGGTGTGGGACCGACGTAGTAGATCACCTGACCTCTGAGGTCTACAGGGATGGGTTCTCCCCTCTCGAGTGCCTCCACCATCCTCTTGTGGGCTGCGTCCCTCGCTGTATATATGTATCCCGTTATCAGGACCTTGTCGCCCGCCCTCAGACTCTCCACCACCTCGTCAGTGAGGGGTGTCCTTATTTTCTTTTCCATGTTAAGAGTATATCACTTGGTCACCTTTATAAACACGGACATGTAACCGTTGCCTATCTTGTATCTCGTTATCCTGAGCCTCTCCCTGAAGGTGTCCGGTATCTTGCTGTAGAGTTCTGTGAGCTTCAAAACGGGAAAAAGGCTTATGCTAAGCTTTTCACCTTTTACTTCAAAGCCCTCTTTTTCCTTCAAGACGTCCACACCATCCCCTGAGACTATCTGGATTTCAACTTTTAGGTCTTTGGTCTCACCGTTCTTTACCGTCTGGACGGCGGTAGGGTCCTCCCTCCCCCTGAACTCAAAGCTCCTCTTGAATAGAAGAAACTTCCTCTTTCCCCTTATCCTTAGGAGACCCTCTTCGAAGAGGAAGTCGAGGTCTTGGTAGACTTTTCTGAAGTCTTCAGGGGATAGCCTTACCTCTATCTCCGTGTCTATCAGCTTTCCGAGGTTCAAAAGGTCTTCTTTGAATATGCCCATTTATGAATTATCTTTATACACGACCCTCCCACCCTTTATGGTGTATATCACCTTTCCTTTTAGCTTAGTGTTCCAAAGGGGTGTGTTTCTGCTCTTGGAGTAGCTTGTCTCTTCGTTCAGGATCCATTCTTTTTTGGGGTCGAATATGACTATGTCGGCTACGGAGCCTTCCTTCAGGGTTCCCGCGTTGAGACCTATTATCCTTGCAGGGTTCGTGGACATCAGCTGGACCATCTTCTTCATGGAGATAACACCTTCTTCGACGAGGGAGAGCATTATGGGGAGAGCTGTTTGGAGTCCTATCATCCCGGGGAGGGAGCTTTCGAGGAGTTCCTTCTCGAACCCGGCATGGGGAGCGTGGTCCGTAGCTACGCAGTCTACCGTCCCGTCGAGAAGAGCGGATCTGAGAGCTTTCAGATCTTCTTCGCTTCTGATGGGCGGGTTTACCCGGACGGTCCTCTTCGGATCACCTTCGGAGAGTATTAAGTGGTATGGGTTCACTTCACAGGTTACCTTTGCTCCTTTCTCTTTGAAGTATCTCACTATCTCCACGCCGAGGGAGGTGGTGAGGTGCTGTATGTGGACGTGTCCCCCCGTGTAGTAGGCGAGTATGCAGTCCCGTGCGTTGAGAACGTCCTCCGCCTCCGGAGGTCTCGGGGAAAGTCCGAGGAGGGCTGATACCTCGCCGAGGTTCACCTGTCCCTTAGCTATCCTGTCGTCTTCGCAGTGGTCGAGTATGGGAACACCTATCTGGGCTGAGAT
>WFYM01000159.1 GCA_015490115.1 Aquificaceae bacterium | reverse complement strand
CACCTTAGGCTACCTCGCGGATCAGGTGAGGAGGAGGAAGCACCCCGACAACGTGGTTACCTTCGTCATAGACAGGAACGTGAACTACACGAACGTCTGCGTAGCTGGGTGCAAATTCTGTGCCTTCTACAGAAGAAAGGGAGACCCGGACGCTTACGTCTTGGACCTTGAGGAGATATTCAAAAAAGTTGAGGAGCTTGTAAGCTGGGGAGGGACTACCCTCCTTATGCAGGGGGGGATAAACCCTGACCTTCCCCTCAGCTTCTACGAGGAGATGATATCCGCTATAAGGGAGAGGTTCCCCCAGATCCAGATCCACTGCTTCTCAGCTCCCGAGATAGTTTTTCTTTCCAAGAAGGAAAAAATGAGCATAAGGGAGGTTCTCAAGAGACTAAAAGACGCAGGTCTCATGTCCGTTCCCGGAGGAGGTGCTGAGATACTCTCTCAAGAGGTGAGGGACGAGATATCACCGGGTAAATGCACCGTTGAGGAGTGGGAGGAGGTCCACAGGACAGCCCACGAACTCGGAATGAGGACGACAGCAACGATGATGTTCGGACACGTAGAGACCATAGACCACATCTTAGAACACCTCGAGAGGGTAAGGAGGATACAGGACGAGACGGGAGGATTTACAGCCTTCATACCTTGGACCTTCCAAAGGGGGAACACGAAGATGGACCATATAGAGCCTGCGGGTCCCGTCTACTACCTTAAAATCCTCGCCCTCTCGAGGATATTCCTCGACAACTTCGAAAATATCCAAAGCTCCCACGTCACCCAGACCATGCGGGTTGGCACGATAGGACTCTACTTCGGAGCGAACGACCTCGGCTCCGTTATGATCGAGGAGAACGTTATATCCTCCACGAACTTCAAGGTAAAAATTCCGAAGATCGAGGACATGGTCCGGGCAATAAAGGAGGCGGGTTTCATCCCAGCCCAGAGGGACACCTACTACAGGATCGTCAGGTTCTTCGACTGATCAGCCTCCCGCCTCCTTCCTTACCTCCTCTATCAGCTCTCTCCTCCCGTCCACGTATATGGCTACCCACTGGGCGAGCCTCCTTCCAAGCCTTCTGCAGGCTTCTTCCTGATCTTTGCTCTTTGGCTTCCCTTCGAGGACAGCACCGTAGTGGAGGGTAAGGTCGTCGCTCACGTAGTCAGTGACACCGAAGACCAAAAAGCCGAAGTTCATGAGGATCGTCAGAATGGACATACAGGCTATCTCGCTACCGCCTCCCCAACCTCCCGAGGAGGAAAAAGCACACCCTATCTTCCCGTCTATCTCACCCCAGAGGTCTCCTAAGACTTCGTCGAAGAACCTCTTCAGCTTCCATGAGACGAGACCCATGTTGGTCGGGGAGCCGACAGCTATGCCGTCGCACCAGAGGACGTCCTCTTTAGTCGCCTCCTCTACGTGCTTTAGCCTAACTTCTGTTCCGGGAACTGACCTTGCCCCCTCCGCCACAAGCTCCGCCATCCTCTTCGTGTTTCCTGTTCTCGAGTCGTAGAGGACGAGGACCTTCCCCATATGTATAATTTTCTCATGGGCTACAGGGTAGCTGTCGTAGGAGCGACGGGTGAGGTAGGAAGGGCGTTCTTGAAGGTCCTCGAGGAGAGGAACTTCCCCGTTGACGAGATAGTCCTCTTCGCCTCTGAAAGATCGGAAGGAAAGAGGCTCACCTTCAAGGGAGAAGAACACGAGGTGAAAGCCCTATCAAAGCAAGGGTCCTTCAAGGGCATAGACATAGCCCTCTTCTCAGCAGGGTCTGGTGTTAGCAGAGAGTTCGCACCGAGGTTCGCCTCGGACGGTGCTGTCGTCGTGGACAACTCCTCAGCTTGGAGGATGGACCCTGAGGTCCCACTCGTGGTCCCTGAGGTGAACCCGGAAGACGTTAAGCTCTTCAAGAACAAGGGGATAATAGCTAACCCCAACTGCTCCACGATCCAAATGGTAGTCGCCCTAAAACCGATATACGACAGGGCAGGTATAAACAGGGTGTTCGTAGCCACATACCAGTCTGTCTCGGGAGCGGGGGCAAAGGCTATAAGGGAGCTGGAAGATCAGACCAGAGCTTGGTGCGAAGGGAGGGATTTTCCGGACCCCAAGCACATACCGAAGAGGATAGCCTTCAACGTGGTCCCGAGGATAGACGTCTTCATGGAAAACGGCTACACAAAAGAGGAGATGAAGATGGCAAACGAGACTAGGAAGATAATGCACGACGAGAACATAAAGGTCTCAGCTACCTGCGTGAGGGTCCCCGTATTTTACGGACACTCTGAAGCTGTCCACATAGAGACAAAAAAGGATATATCCCCCGAAGAGGCGAGGGAGGTCCTATCGAAAGCTCCCGGCGTCGTAGTTTTGGACGATCCGGAGAAGGATATCTATCCTTTGGCTATAGACGCCGAAGGGAGGGACGAGGT
>WFYM01000158.1 GCA_015490115.1 Aquificaceae bacterium | reverse complement strand
GAAGGACCGGACCCGAAGAGGCTCTTCATAGCTATGGCTCTCATCGCCTTCCTCATCTTAGCCTTCGAGATAATCTCCTACTACTACTTTTCAAGGACGAAGCCGACCGCGGAGGAGAGGGTAGAAAAGGAGAAAAAAGAAGCACCCCTTCCCAAGCTAATGCTCGGAACGAGAAGGGAAAAGGTAGACCTCGGAGATAAGGTGAGCTTCACCTTCGGGGACTATGAGTTCGAGGTAGCCCTGAGGGGCGGGAGAATAGTCAAGTTCGTCGACAAGAGGTTCGGCTTTGACCTCGTGTCTGAAGTTGAAAGGAAGCTCAAAGCCTTCCCCTTAGAGGTCTTCACGGGAGACCCGGAAAAGGACGCCAAGATAAACTTCGGGACATACAGGGTTGTCGAAGAGGGTGATAGGATCGTCCTTATATTGGAGGACGAGAAGATAGAGCTTAAAAAAATAATAGAGCCGAAGGGTGACCACTTCTTAGTCAGCTTGGAGACGAACTTAGAGGGACCCATCTACCTTTTAGCCGGGACCCGCCCCGACGAGGAAGCCTTCTACACCCACGAGGGTCCGGTCCTGAAGTTGAACGGGAAGGTGGTGAGGGTGGACCCTGAAGATATAAAGGGTAGGGAGGTGTTCGAAGGGGAGGTCGAGTTCGCCGGTGAGGAGAGCAGGTATTTCTTCAAAGGGTTCAAGGGGGATATAGGGAAGGTGGTTGTTGAGAAGGTCTCCTACGGTGAGGGTAAGGAGGCTACCTTCACATTCGTAGAGGCTGAAAGGAAACTCATCATGTATATGGGTGCCAAATACTACTCTCGCATAAGGGAGATAGGTTTCGGAGACCTCTTAGACTACGGGATGCTCAAGATAATAGTGAAGCCCCTATTCCTGTTTATGTATTGGGTTCAGGAAGTTACGAGGAGCTGGGTCCTCTCGATAATAATCCTCACCCTCATAATCAGGGTCCTCTTCTTCCCCTTGAACTACAAAAGCACAGTTTCGATGATGAAGCTCCAAGAGGCTGCACCCAAGCTCGAGAAGATAAGGAAGAAATACAAGGACGACCCCGCCAAGATGCAGGAGGAGATGATGAAGCTCTACTCGGAGATAGGCTTCAACCCCATGAGCGGATGTCTTCCGATCCTCATCCAGATACCCATATTCTTCGCCCTCTACAAGGTCCTAATAATAACCGTGGACCTCAAACTCACCGGATTTCTTTGGATACCGAGCCTCGCGGAGAAGGACCCCTTCTACATACTACCTATAGTTATGGGTCTTACGATGATACTCCAGCAGAAGATAATGCCGAGTCCCGATCCCAAACAGAACCTGATAATGTATATATCCGCGATAGCCTTTACCATACTCTTTGCCAACTTCCCTTCGGGACTCGTCCTCTACTGGACGGTCAACAACGTCCTCAACATAGTCCAGAACTACCTTATCAAGAACTACCTTTTGAGAGGTAGGTCTCAAGAGACCACCTGATGGACTCCTCGTAAGGGATTGGGTCTCTTCCGAGGACCTCCCTTATCCCGAACCCATCACCGCAAACGTTTTCTCTCCACATCATGAGTATCTGGTCCGAGGAGAAGGGAGGGGGTTCCAAAAGGGCTTCAGCTAACTTTCCCATGTAAAACATGAGCTTCTTCGGGAGGGAAACGAAGAGGACCTTCCTGTTCATATACCTGAAAACGTCCTCTAAAAGCTCCCTGAAGGTCACCCTCTTCGTCCCGCAAAGCTCGACGATCTTACCCTCCACCTTCCTCTTCCTCACGGACCTTACGAATGCTTCCGCAACGTCCCTCACGTCCACGGGCTGGAAAGCGTAGGAACCCCCGTCGGGAAGCGCCACGACCCTCAACCACCTCGTTATCCTGTCCATGTCGGAAAAGAGCTTCTGCTCAGGACCGAGTATTATCGAAGGTCTGAAGATGACGAAGGTGAGACCGCTCTCCATGAGGTGCCTCTCAGCCCACCACTTGGTCCTGTGGTATCTGGAGGGTGCCTCCTCGTGGGTCCCGAGGGCGCTCATGTGGAGGACCTTCCTCACTCCTACCTCCTTCGCAGCTTCGTAGAGGTCCACGGAGAGCTTGTAGTGAACGGACTCAAAAGTGATACCCTTTGAAGGCTCCTCGTAAAGGATGCCTATGAGGTGTATGAGGCAGTTCGGCTTCGCTCTTTCGAGGGCGCCCTTTATAGACTCCCTCGAGGAGAAGTCCACCTCGTGAACGAAGACCTGCTCACCGAAAAGGCTCTTTGCCTTTTCCCCGTTCCTGACGCTGAGGTGGACTTCGTAACCTTCCTCAATTAGCTTCCTCACCACATACCTTCCCACAAAACCCGTTCCTCCGCTCACAAAAACCCTCATGATTTTATCTCCTGAGCCTCCTTACCGTCTCCCACATGGCTATAGCTCCGGCGGAGCCAACGTTCAAAGAAGTAACTTTACCCCACATAGGTATGGTAACGACGAGGTCAGAAATTTCGAGTAGTGACTGGGAAATTCCTTTGTCTTCCGAGCCGAGGATGAGGGCGCAGGGGACTGGTATCTCCACCTCCCTTATGTCCTTACCCCCCTTCTCGACCGCCACTATCCAACCTCCCATACCGCTGAAGCTCTTAAGAGCTTTGAGGAGGCTCGGCACCTTCGCTATCTTCAGGTGAAAGACCGCACCAGAAGAAGCCTTTACCACGGTCTCGTTTACGGGTGAGGTCCTGTCCTTCGGAAGCATGGCTCCAGCTCCCCCCAAAACCTCGCAGGTCCTCAAGATATTCCCGACGTTCTGGGGGTCCGTTATGTGGTCTATAACGACGAAGAAGGTGTTTCTATTCACAGCCTCCTCGAAAAGCTCCTCAGGAGAGACGTATTCGACGGGACTCATTACGGCGACGACACCTTGGGTCTTCTTCGTTCCTGCGAGTTCCTCCACCTTCGCCCTCGAAACCCTCTGGACCTTCACCCCCCTTTCTTTTGCGAGTTTGAGAAGTTCAGGGGGAGGTGTCGTGTCGTGAGCTAAGTATATCTTCTCGATGCCCTTCCCCGACCTTAGAGCCTCCACCACCGGGTTCCTTCCCCAAACGACGAGCCTCACGCCCTTTCAATTATACTCCTCACTATCTCCTTCTCTAAAGGGGAGCTTATCTTGGGTATTACAGTCTCTTCGACAGCCTTCTTAGCGTCCCCGTATTTCCTCAGCCTCCTCGCACACCTTATCGTGTCCCTTATGGAAAAGACGAAGTCGACAGGTTCCTCCGACTGCTGTGTCTGGTAAGCTCTGTAAGCCTTCCTTATCTCGTTGGCTATCCTGAGGAGGTCAAAAAGGAGCCTTATCTCCTCCTCCCTTTCGGGAGTCCTTACCTTCTCCCCCTTTTCGGTGACGACACCGTTCACAACGAGATACCAAAGGTAGGTGAACTCCTCCTTCCCGAGCTTTGAAAGGTGTTGGGTGTAGTCTTTGAGGATTAGGGCTTCATCCGGGTAGTAAAAGCCCCTCTCGTCCTGAAAGGGCGGGTAGTCTATGTAGAGGACGTCTGCCCTCGACTTTATGTCCTGAGGAAGCTCCGAGACACCGAGGTAGTTCTGGGGGTTCATACCGCCCACGAGTATGACTTCCTTCTCAGCCCTTACAACCTCACCCTGTGACAGGACGAGATACCTCCTGTAGTCGAATAAGGGGTTGAATATCTTGACGAGGGAGGGGGGAAGGGTGTTTATCTCGTCGAGGTAAATCACAGCCCCGGGTGTTCGGAGGGCTTTGACGAGGTCGGAGTATACCTTCCTAGTCCCCCTCTTCGGGTCGAACTCGTAGACGAAGGTTATGTCTTCCTTCTCCATTTTCGAGTTGCAGGGGACTATGAAGAGGGGTCTCCCCGTGAGGGCTGAAAAGACCTCGACGAGGAAGTTCTTTCCCACCCCCGCATCCCCTTCGAGTATAACTATACCCTCCTGATACTCTATCTGCTCCTTCACGAGGGAGGTAAACCTCTCGAGGTTCTGAACGAACCAAGGTGTGTCTTCGAAAGAGACTAAGGTCGGGACCCTGACTTTTTCTTTCGAGAGGAGTCCGTTCAGGTGTTTTAGATACCTCGGGACCCAAGAGGGGAAGGGTCTTAGCTCCTCCTCCGGTAGGAGGCTCGGGAACCTCCTCGGCTCAGCTAAGAGACCGTCCTCCCTCTCGAAGACTATCCTCCCGAACACCTTACCTCCCTGAACTATCCTCTCTTCTAACCTCACCCTCCACCTCAGCCTCCTCGGACCACCCCTGAACTTGGGGAACTCCTCCCTCCCGAAGAGGACCCTGTCTCCCAAGTCCCTTATCGAGAAGGTCCTCAGCCTCTCCCCTACGATCTTCTCCTGAAGTATTTTAGAGAGGGTTTCCGCAGCTTCCTCGGCTATTTCTTTGGGTAGCTTGGATACGTATTTTCTCGCCTCCTTCACTTCTTCGAGGGCTTCGAGGTCTCTGAGGTCCGTAGTCCTTACCCTTTCGACGGACTCCTTGACCAAGCTTAACCTCCTTCCCGTTTCCTTTTTGAAGTGTTCTTCGAGCTTTTCTTTTAGTTTGCTCAGCTCCCCCTTTCGGTTGTCGGGTGAGACCTCGATCCTCCTTACGAGTTCCTCGTAGTCCTCTCCCGTGACCGTTCCTTCCTTTAGCTTCTTCTCTATACCGCTCAGGAATATCTGGAACTTCCTCTCCTCTATTTTCTCCACCGCGGACTCGTAAAGTTCTCTCACCTCCTTGAAGGGTATGTCTATCGAGGCGAGTTCCTTAAACTCTTCCAAGCCCTCCGCCTCCTCCTCGGACCTTGCTGACCTTAGCTTCTTCACGAGGTTTTTGTAGACCTTCTTGGCGTTGCTCACAACACGCTTTTTCCTCTCCTGAGGGTATAGGAGGTCGAGGAGGTTCGTCTCGAACCGCTCAAGGAAGTAGAGCCTTCCCTCCTCCGAGTCTTCAAAGCGGGAGGTGTAAACGTATCCGTCCGGTGAGATCCTCACAACGCTGTAGCCGTATCCCTCGACAAAACCGAGGAACTCTCCCGAAGAGAGGTCGTATACGCCGAGCCTGTTCTCCTCCTCGTCCGCTGTGAGGAGAAATCTCCCGTCCGGGGAGACGTCGAGGGAGGAGGGTATGTGGTGGAGTGGGACCTCGAGCTGAACTGTGTCGGTTCCGGCGTCGTAAACTACGATTTTTTGAGAATTCCTGTCCGCTAAGTATATCTTCTCTCCGACGGAGGTTACAGCTCTTGAGGGAGCGAGGTCCAACCTTTTGAGGAGTTTGCCGTTCAAGCTGTACAGAGCAACACCCTTCACGCCTCCCAAAACAACCCTCCCGCTCGGGAGTATCCTTATGACCTTGAGGTCTCCTATGTCCGAGTCCCTGTAGGTAAAGCTCGTTCTAAACTCGAGGGTCCCGCCCGAGAAGTTTCCAGAAAGGTCTACACCGCAGACCCTCTCCCCGACAGCTCCAAAGAGGAGGGTCCCCTTCCTTATGCTGAGACCGCCTGAGGGTCTCACACCCTCCTGAGAGAGCCTGAAGCTCTCCCAAGAAGAAGGGTCCTTCGGATCCTTTAAGTAGTAAACGACGAGGTATGGGGGTGCGAGTATGCTGAGGTATCTTCCCTCGAAGACGACGTCGGTGACGGACTGGGAGGGCGGTCTCGCCGGAAGTCTGTGGAGCCTACCCTTCCAGTCGTAGAGCTGGAAGACACCGTATCTCCTTCCGACGAGGACCCAGTATCCGTCCCAACTCGCATCTATGTCCTCTATCCAGTATTCCTCTATCCTCGCCTCTGGGTCCCTTTCGAGGTCTTCAGATAGCCTTAAAGTTAGATCTCCGAAGCTCCAGACCTTCTCCTCAGCCCCCTTTTTCTTTCCGACGAGCCTCTCCAGAATCCCCATAAATTCTACAATATGGCTACCCTCCTCGGAGAAACCACACCGAGATTCATGATTCAAATCATAAAATCTCTTAAGAACTACCCTAAGCTCAAATTAGACTGACATGTCAGTTCAGACAAGGGGGAGGCTCTTAGAGGCTGCGAAGAAGCTCTTTTCGGAGAAAGGCTACTACAACACCCAGATATCCCACATAATAGACGAAGCCGGAGTGGCGAGGGGGACCTTCTACCTCTACTTCAAGAGCAAGGAGGAGATCTTCAGGGAGATACTGAGGGAGGTAGTAAAGGAGCTGAGGGAGAGGATAAAGGTGGTGGACCTCTCAGAAGACCCTATCGAGCAGGTGAAGGAGAACATAGAGAGGGTTATAGAGCTTGCCCTCGAAGAGAAGGACTTGGCGAGGATAGTCCTGCAGAGGAACTGCGACCCTAAGCTCTTCTCGATCATAAACGAGTTCTTCGAGGAGGTCCGAAAGCTCATAAAGGGTTCCCTCGACAAGGGTATAGAACTCGGGCTTGTGAGACCCTGCGATACGGAAATAGTTGCAAGGGGTGTGATGGGGGCGCTGAAGGAGATAATAGTGGGTCTCCTCGATAAGGAGGGTGTTGACCCCGGTGAGATTGCTGATGAGATCGTGAGGTTCGGTATGAGGGGAGTCCTGAGGAGGTGAGTGCCATGGAGGCTATCCAGCACTACAGGGCTTACAGACCGAGACCCCTCAGCAAGGAGGAGAGAAAGAAGGTGACCATAGTCTACGGGGGTCTCACTTGGAAACATGAGAGGCTCATGCAGGGAGCTTTGGAGAACATGGGCTACAAGGCAAAGCCCTTACCGCAGATAGAGAGGATCGATCTCGACATAGGCAAGGAGCTTATAGACACGGGAGCTTGCTGTCCGACTATATTCCCGGCGGGAAATCTGGCGAGGTTCCTGAAGGAGGCCTCGGAGAGGGAAGGTAAGGAGGCGGTAAAGGAGAAATACGTGTTCGTGACGGTCGGAGCCTGCGGTCCCTGCAGGTTCGGTCAGTATCACGAGTCTTACGAGAGGGTCCTCGAGGGTCTCGACCTTACCGACTTCAGGATATTCCTCCTCGACCTCCTTAAGATGGAGCAGGAGGAGGGTGGCATAGAGATCACGGTCCCCTTAACCTTAGGACTTGTATACAGCATGTTCATAGGGGATCTGCTCACGGACATGGAATACGCGGTCCGCCCATACGAGGTCGTCCCCGGCGAGACGGAAAGGGTCCTAAAAGAGAGCGTTGAGCTACTCTACGAAAAGTTCAGGAAAAGACCTATAAAAGGAAAGAAGTGGGGATCCTTACTCTGGCACGTTTTTACCTCATACTTCGTGAACGCCCTCAAGGAGGTGAGGAGGCTCTGGGACGAGATAGAGGTAGACAGGCTGAGGGTAAAGCCGAAGGTGAAGATAACGGGAGAGTTTTGGCTCCAGACCCACGAGGGTGACGGGAACTACAACATAAAGAGGTGGCTCGAAAAGGAAGGTGCGGAGGTTGTCCCTCCTCCCGTCTCCATCTGGATGGACTACCTGATCCACATGGCTCTTTGGAGGATGGAGGAGAGCAAAGAGTTCGTAAAGAAGTTCTGGTTAAAAAAGGCGGTGATAAAGACCCTCCTATTCCTCTACCACTTCACCTACAACAGACTAAGGAAAGCCCTCTCCGACATCCCCAACCCCTTACCGCCACAAGAGGAGCTGAGGCGTCTCGCAAAGCCTTACTTTTACTACCTACTCGCGGGAGGAGAGGGACACATGCTTATAGGAAAAGCCCTCCACGCATACCTGAACAAACACGCCCACATGATATGCGAGCTGTCCCCTTACGGTTGCATGCCGAACACCATGTCGGTGGGAGCCATGCAGGCTGTCCTCGGAAAATACCCCGATCTCCTCTACGCACCCATAGAGATAAAGGGGGACGCGGAGGTCCACGCCCTCTCAAGGTGCCAGATGATACTCACCGAGGCGAAAAAACGCGCACAGAGGGAGTTCGAGGAAGCCCTCGAGAGGACAGGTCTTACCCTTGAGGAGATCAGGAACTTCGAAGAGGAACACCCTAAGCTCAAAAAGGCTACTTACAAAGTCCCCCACTACGGGTATGCGGGAACAGCTGCAAATTACGTGATGCACGTTGCCAAGCTGATGGGGAGAGTGTGATATGCTAACCCTCGGTCTTGACGTAGGTTCCACGACCTGCAAATACGTTCTCATAGACGACAGAGGGAACATAATAGCCAAGAGATACGAAAGACACAACACAAAACAGGCGGAGAAGGTTTTAGAGTTCCTCGAAAATCTCGAGAGGGACTACGGCTTCAAGCGGGGAAGAGACAGGGTCTACATAACGGGTTCGGGGGGAGGTCTAATAGGTGAGCTGATAGGGGCGAGGTTCGTCCAAGAGGTTGTGGCTGTCGCAACGGCGGTCGAGACCCTACACCCTGAGGTCAGGTTCGTCTCCGAGATAGGTGGTGAGGACATGAAGACCATCTTCTTCCACGGGGAAGGGGAAAGGAGGACGCGTCAGGTCTTCATGCAGAGCGCCTGCGCGGGAGGGACGGGAACCTTCATAGAAAAGTGTGCGAGGAAGCTCGGCATACCTCCGGAAAAACTCTCCAAGATGGGATACCTCGGCTACCAAACCCACAAGGTAAGCTCCAAGTGCGGTATATTCGCTGAGGCGGACGTGAACACACTCGTGAAAGCGGGAGTTCCCGTAGAGGAGATAATAGCGAGCCTCTTCGAAGCTGTCGTCTACCAGAACCTCGCCGTCCTCACGAAGGGGAACACACCGAGACCT
>WFYM01000157.1 GCA_015490115.1 Aquificaceae bacterium | reverse complement strand
CCTTCCCTTACCTTCTCTACATTTATGGTGAAGCTTCCGCTCCTTCTCTCCCCCTTGAAGGTTTCCCTGTAAGTGTAGAAATAGATCTCCCTTTCCTTGAACTCGTAAGGTTTCCAGTCGAAGTGGAGGAGGATAACTAAGAGAAGAAAGAGGAGCGTTCTGGTGGGCGCGGGAGGACTCGAACCCCCAACCGGGCGGTTATGAGCCGCCCGCTCTGCCAATTGAGCTACGCGCCCTGCAAGTTTTATATTATACCCTCCTCAGGTTCCGGTGGCAACCTTCTCGGGGAAAAATTCCCTGTAAAGCTCCGAGTCTATCCTCTTTACCTTGTGCCTTTCTTTCGGGACCTCCTCCACCTCTACGAAGTAGAGGCAGTTGGTAACGCACTTCATAACGCAGGAGGGGAGGAGTCCTTTGTCGAGTCTGTGGTAACAGTAGTCGCACTTTTCGACCTTGAAGGTGGAGGGGTTAAAAGTTATGGCTCCGTATGGACAGGCTATTATGCAGGCTTTGCAACCTATGCAGAGGTTCTCCTCTAAGTAAACTATCCCGTCCTTTTCCCTCTTCCTCATAGCGGAGGTGGGGCAGGCGAGGACGCAGGGTGCAGGGTCGCAGTGAAAGCAGTTCATGGGGAGGAAGAAGCTGTCCGGCTTTTTGGACATACCTTCGACCCTCATGACCTTCATGGGTCTTATTCCTGTTCCCTCTATACCCTTCTCTTGGAGGCAGGCTACCTCGCAGGAGAGGCAACCGACGCACCTGTCCAGATCTATGAGCATCACCGGTCTTTTCATCTTAAAAGTCTTTCTATAAGGAGCAAGAGGAGTATGAGTATCAGGGGGGATATGTCTACGCCCCCTACCGCGGGGACCACCCTCCTTATAGGTTCGAGGAGGGGATCGACTATCCTGTCTACGAAGTAGTAAACCCTCGACTCCCTTATTTGGGGAAACCAAGAGCCTATAGTGTGGATGAGGACGAGTATTATGAGAAGCTCCACAAGGAGGTGGAGAAGCTTGGTTACCATCACTCGACCCACTCTAAGATAGCCATCTCAGCTCCGTCCCCCTTCCTCCTCTCGGGGAGCCTTATGACCCTCACGTATCCTCCAGTCCTTCCTTCGAACTTGGGAGCTACCTCTTCAAAGAGCTTCTTTACCACGTGCCTGTCGGGTAGGAGGCTGAGCGCCTCCCTCCTCGCTGCGAGGGTCCCCTCCTTTCCGAGGTTAACGAGCCTCTCTATGAAGCTCCTTACCGCCTTCGCCCTCTCGACGGTTGTCTCTATCCTGCCCTCTAAGATCAAAGCCCTCGCGAGGGACCTGTAGAGGGCGAGCCTTTGCTCCTTGGTCCTGTCGAAGTGCTTCTTCTTTACCCTGTGCCTCATGGCGATCACCTCTTGCTCTCTATGTTGAGACCGAGCTGGAGTCCCATCTGCTTTAGTGCTTCCTTTATCTCCGCGAGAGCTTTCCTCCCTATGTTCTTGGTGCTTTTTAGCTCCTCCTCCGTCATCTGGACCAGGTCTCCTATTGTGGTTATCCCCATGCGTTTCAGTGAGTTCAAAGCCCTCTGGGATATGTCAAGTTCCTCTATGGAGAGGGTGAGCTTCTCGGAGAGTTCGTCGACGGGTATAGGCTCTTCGAGGGTCGGGACCTCGTAGGATATGTGTTCTAAGAGGGAGAGGTGCTTCTTTAGTATCTCCACAGCTTCCTTTACAGCCTCCTCTGGGGTCTTGGTCCCGTCGGTCCTTATCTCCATTATGAGCTTCTCGTAGTCGGTCTTTCCCCCGACCCTCGTCGGTTCCACCCTGTAGCTCACGAGCTTTACGGGGGAGAAGTCCGCGTCGAGCAGTATCCACCCCGTCTCACCTATCGCCTCCATCTCCTCAGCGAGGACGTAGCCCTTTCCTCTCTCTATCTTTATCTCAGCGTTGAACTCGACCTTCGGATCGGTTATGGTGCAGATGAGCCTGTCGGGGTTCGCTATCTCCACGTTGGGAGGTAGCGTTATGTCCTTTGCCCTGACCTCACCCTCTCCCTTTTTCTTGAGGTAGAGGACCTCCAGCTCCGAGTCTTTCAGCTTGAACCTTATTCCCTTTATGTTCGCTATTATCTCCACCACGTCCTCCACTACGCCCTCCAGCGTCGAGAACTCGTGGTAGACCCCGTATATCTTTACAGCGGTCACCGCTGTTCCCGATATGGAGGAGAGGAGGACCCTCCTTAAGGCGTTACCGAGGGTTGTCCCGTAGCCCCTCTCGAGAGGCTCGCAGACGAAGACACCCCTGTCCTTCTCCTTCACCTCCCAGTAAATTTTGGAAGGGTAAACGAACTCGTTCAGCATCTCAGACCTCCAACTACACTTTAGAGTAGAACTCTATAACGTATTGAAGGTTTACGGGGACCTCGAGATACTCCTGAACGTTCTCCGGAAGCTTTAGGACCTTACCTCTGTAATTTTCCTTGTCGAGTTCGAGCCAGTCGGGTATGCTCCTCGGATCTACGTTTTCGAGGTTCTCCTTCAGGAAGGGTATGTCCCTCGAGGAGGGCTTTATCTCTATGACGTCCCCGGGTTCGACCAAGTAGCTCGGTATGTTCACCTTCTTTCCGTTTACGAGGACGTGTCCGTGGGCGACGAGCTGGCGGGCTTGCCTCCTCGTCACAGCAAATCCGAGCCTGTAGACGACGTTGTCGAGCCTCCTCTCGAGGATCTGGAGTAGGGCTTCACCCGTGTTCTCCTTTGACTTTGCTGCCATCTCGAAATACCTCTTGAACTGCTTTTCCCTGAGACCTCCGTAGAGGAACTTGAGCTTTTGCTTCTCCATGAGCCTTATGCCGTATTCACTCAGCTTCCTTCTCCTACCCTTGAGTCTCCCGTGCTGACCGGGAGGGTAGTTCCTCTTTTGGAGGATCTTGTAGGCGGACTTTTTGCCGGATACTACTACTCCGAACCTCCTGTCTATCTTCACCCAAGGTCCCAAATACCTTCCCATCAGACCCTCCTCCTCGCGGGCGGTCTGCAACCGTTGTGAGGTATGGGTGTGACGTCTCTAATGGCGGTTACTTTGAGACCCGAGGTGAGAACAGCTTTGAGAGCGGTTTCCCTTCCCGCTCCCGGACCCTTCACCCAGACCTCGACCTCCTGAAGACCGAACTCGTTTATAGCCCTCCTTATAGCCTTCTGTGCTGCGAGCTGTGCAGCGTAGGGTGTGCTTTTTCTGGTCCCTTTAAAGCCCACCGTCCCCCCGCTCTCCCAAACTATCGTGTTCCCCTGCATGTCGGTTATGTTCACTATGGTGTTGTTGAAGGTGGTGTGTATGTGGACTATCCCTTTCGTCACTGTCCTCTTTTGCTTCTTCTTCTTAGCCATAGCCGAACCTCCTCACTTGGCAGCCTTCGCCCTCCTTGCAGTTCCGGCAACGGTCTTCCTCTTTCCCTTCCTCGTTCTCGCGTTCGTCCTCGTCTGCTGTCCCCTGACGGGGAGTCCCCTCGCGTGTCTGAGTCCCCTGTAGCAACCCATGTCGATCAGCTTCTTGATATTGAGCTGGACCTCCCTCCTCAGATCTCCCTCGACCTTGTAGTGTTCGTCTATGTATTTTCTGAGGAGGTTTAGCTCTTCGGAGGTCAGCTCCCCTACCCTCTTCTTGCAGTCTATACCGGTCCCCTCGCATATCTCCCTCGCCCTCGACCAGCCTATGCCGTATATGTAGGTGAGGGCTACCTCGAGCCTCTTGTGGTCAGGAAGGTCAACACCCGCTATCCTCGCCATGATCCACCTCCTTCAGCCTTGCTTTTGCTTGTGCTTCGGGTTCTCACATATAACGTAAACTCTTCCCTTCCTCCTCACTATCTTGCACTTTGCACACCTCTTCCTCACCGAAGACCTCACCTTCATGGACTACCTCCTCAGAGCCTGTAAACTATCCTTCCCCGGGTGAGGTCATAAGGGGAAAGCTCCACCTTCACCCTGTCCCCGGGGAGTATCCTTATGAAGTTTATCCTCATCTTACCGGATATGTGGGCGAGGACCTCGTGTCCGCTTTCGAGCTTCACCCTGAACATGCCGTTCGGTAAGGCTTCCGTCACCTCACCTTCCATTACTATACCCTTCTCCTTTTCCTGTTCCTGCTTCTTCTTCTTACCCATCTCAGATCTCCGTAAGGACTAAGGGTCCCTCCTTTGTGACAGCTACAGTATGCTCGAAGTGGGCTGAGGGACTGCGGTCCTTCGTCCTCACGGTCCAGCCGTCGCCGTCTTGGATCGTCTCCTCCGTCCCGAGGGCGAACATGGGTTCTATGGCGATCACCATCCCCTGCCTCAGCTTCACGTCCTTCTTCCCGAGGTCTTTCCTATTGTTGGGGACGAAAGGCTCTTCGTGGACCTTCCTCCCTATACCGTGTCCTCCGTATCTGAGGACGGGGTATACCCCGAACTCCTCAGCGGTGGAGTGTATGGTCTCCACTATTTCGCTGAGCCAGTTGCCGGCTTTCGCCATCTCCACCGCTCTCCTTAGCGCCTCCTTCGTCGCCACCATGAGCCTCTCCTTGTCCGGGTCTATCCTCCCGACCGGGACAGTAATAGCAGAATCTCCAGCGTAACCATCTATTATAACACCAAAATCTATGCTCACCAAGTCCCCCTCCCCTATAACCTTATCCTTCTTCGGGAGTCCGTGGACGACCTCGTCGTTTATGGAGACGCAAAGGGCTGCAGGGTAAGGCTCCCTGTGGAAGGGGGGTCTGTAGTTCAGGAAGGCGGGTCTTGCTCCCCTCTTTTTCGTCTCCTCCCTCGCTATCATCTCGAGGTCCCAAGTTGTGACGCCGGGCTTTACGTTTTCCGCAAGTATGTGAAGGACCTCCGCCACTATACCGCACGCCCTCCTTATCTTCTCTATCTCCTTGAAGGAGTAAAGCTCAATTCCCTTCCTCATTCAGGATCCTCTTCAGGTTTTCGTAGACCTCCTCGACGGAGCCTGAGGCGTCCAGAGTTATTAATATACCTTTAGCCCTGTAGTGGTCAACGAGGGGAGCTGTCTTTTCCTTGTAGACTTTCAGCCTGTTCTTCACGACCTCCTCCTTGTCGTCCTCCCTCTGGAGGAGCTTCGCACCGCAGTTGTCGCAGATCTCGTCCTCCTTCGGAGGGTTGAACTTAATGTGGTATAAAGCACCGCATTCGGGACAAGTCCTCCTCCCCGAGAGCCTCATGACCACCTCCTCGTCCGGAAGTTCGAAGAGGAAAACTTTGTCCACCTTCCTTCCCTTTTTCGAGAGCATCCTCTCGAGGGCTTCAGCTTGGGGGACGGTCCTCGGGAAGCCGTCGAGGACGACGCTCTTTTCTTCCGGCAGGACCTCCTCTATGAGAGCTACCATAATGTCGTCGGGGACGAGTTCCCCTTTTTCTATGAACTCCTTCGCCCTCTTCCCCAAGGGTGTTCCCTTTCTTACCGCTTCCCTTAAGATATCACCCGTCGATATGTGAACAAAGCCCATGTCCTCGGAGAGCTTCTTCGCCTGAGTCCCCTTCCCGGCTCCGGGAGGTCCGAGGAAGACGAGGATCATCTCGCCACCCTCCTCCTTATCATCCCCTTGAACTTCTTTGTGAGTATGTTCGCCTCCACCTGCTTGAGGGTGTCGAGGGCAACGCCGACGACTATAAGTGCTGTAGTCCCGCCGAAGTAGAAGGGGACGTTCAGCCAAAGGCTTATAAAGAGGGGTATTATAGCTACCACGGAGAGGAATATGGCTCCCACGAAGACGAGCCTGTTTATTACCTGCTCTAAGAACCTCTGGGTCTCGAGACCTGGTCTCACGCCGGGGACGAAGGCTCCACCCCTCCTCAGGTTGTCAGCCACCTCAACAGGGTTTATCAGGACCGCTGTGTAGAAGTATGTGAAGAAGACTATGAACACGACGTAGAGGAAGTTGTAAAGGACAGAGGTTGGGTTGAAGGCGTCGTGGAGGAGCTGGGCTATGGGGTGCTGGATGAAGGCGAGGACGCTCGAGGGTATTATGAGTATCGACTGGGCGAAGATTATGGGTATGACGCCCGCCGGGTTTATCTTTATGGGTAGGTAGGTGGAGCCTCCCCTGAACTCCTGCCTCCCGACCACCCTCCTCGGGTATTGGACGGGAATTCTCCTCTCCGCCTCGTGTATGTAAACTATCCCTATTATCACGGCTATGACCATGATCACTGCTCCCGCGACTGCGAAGGGTGTGAGATCCCCGGTCCTTAGCCTCTCAACGAGGTTGACGACCGCGTTCGGGAACCTCGCGACTATACCCGCGAAGATAAGCAAAGACATACCGTTTCCTATGCCCTTCTCCGTTATCCTCTCCCCTATCCAAACTAAGAACATGGTCCCCGAGACGAGGGTAAGGACAGCTACGAAGACAAAGAGGAAACCGCCCTCGGGAACTACCGGGAAGCCCCTCGGAGAAGTTTGGTTCTGGAGCCAGAGGGCTATACCTACCGACTGGACGAAGGCTACGAATAGGGTCAGGTATTTCGTATACTCGTTTATCTTATACCTCCCGTATTCCCCTTCCTCCTTGGCGAGCCTGTGGAGTTCCGGGATCGCAACCGTGAGGAGCTGCATCATTATGGAGGCGGATATGTAGGGCATAACACCGAGGGCAAAGACCGTCATCCTGCTCAGGTTCCCCCCAGAGAATATGTCGTAGAGGTTAAAGAGGGTCCCCTGAAGGGACCTGAAGAAGTCTTCGAGTGCTTGGACGTCTATCCCCGGAATAGGTATGTGGCTACCGAGCCTGTAGATGGCGAACATGAGGAGGGTGTAGAGGAGCCTTCTCCTCAGGTCTTCGAAGGTAAAGAGGTTCCTGAGGTAGTCTATCACTTCCCTATTACCTCACAGGTTCCTCCCGCTTTTTCTATCTTTTCCTTCGCGGTCTTGGAAAAGGCGTGGGCTTTGACTTTAAGCTTTTTCGTTATCTCGCCGTCGCCGAGGATCTTGACGAGGTCCTTCTTTGAGCAGAGTCCCTTCTCAGCGAGGGCTTCAGGGGTTACCTCAGCACCATCTTCGAAGAGCTTGTCGAGGACTCCCACGTTCACGGGCGTGTACTCTACCCTGTTGGGGTTGGTAAAGCCTCTCTTCGGAACCCTCATGTGGAGGGGTGTCTGACCTCCTTCGAACCAAGGTGGCATCTTCCTGTCTCCGGATCTCGACTTTTGACCTTTGTGACCCCTTCCGCAGGTCTTCCCGTGACCGGATCCTATCCCCCTTCCTACCCTCTTCCTCTCCTTGGTAGCTCCCGGATGGGGCTGAAGCTCATGTAGCTTCATCCTCTATCTCCTCCACCTTGACGAGGTAATGGGCTTTTTTGATATTTCCCCTCACCATGGGGTTGTCCTCCAAGATCCTCGACTGACCCGGCTTCCTGAGACCAAGGCTGTGGACCGCCTTTATATGCTCCTCCGGCTTTCCTGCGAGTCCCCTCACCAAGGTCACCTTCAGTTTCTTACCCATAGATGCCCCTCCAAGGATGGTAGAGCTTTACCCTGAGCTTCGGCTTCGCGTAGAGCCTGTATCTTCTCTTTATCTCCTCCAAGGGCAGTCCCCTCTCCTTAGCCACCTGCTCCGGGGTCTTCAGCTGGAGGAAGGCGTCGAAGACAGCCCTCACCACGTTGTCCGGGTTCGTGCTTCCTATGATCTTAGTGAGGACGTCCGTGTAGCCAGCGAGTTCGAAGACGGGCTTCGCAGCACCTCCCGCGACCACACCCGTTCCCCTCCTCGCAGGTAAGACTATTATCTTAGTGGGTCCGAAGTGTCCGACGACGTCGTGGGGAACTGTCCCCTCTATTATCGGGACCCTTATGATCCTCTTCTTCGCCTGCTCGACAGCTTTTGCTATAGCTAAGGGGACCTCCTTAGCCTTCCCGTGACCGAAACCTACAAAACCTCTCTTGTCGCCGACAACTACGAGGGCGCTGAAGGAGAACCTCCTCCCGCCTTTAGTGACCCTCGCCGTCCT
>WFYM01000156.1 GCA_015490115.1 Aquificaceae bacterium | reverse complement strand
GTAAGCTCCACGAAGGTCGACATAGTCATAGTGAACCACGCGGAGGTGAAGTCTTGGCTTTTGGCATGCAGGGAAGAAGGCATACCCCTCCCCTTCTTCATCGTGGATACGGAGGAGGAAGAGAGGAGACTGAAGAGCCTCGGCTTTTCCGAACTGAACTTCGTCAGAAAACCCTTCAACCCTTTGGAGCTTTTAAACAGACTGAGCCACCTGCACAGAGCTGATCCCTTGGAAGAACCGAACAGGCTCGGTTTCGTAAGCACGCTCGTCAAGCTAAGAGACAGGAAGGAGTCTAAGATAGTGGAGCTTGAGGGGAGCTTCACCTGTGAGGTTGGTATAAAGGAAGGGAGGGTAGTCGGGGTAAATCCGAACCTCGAAAGCGTGAGGACGCTCCTCGAGGAGGGAGCCTCACTTAAAATCAGGGAGTTCGAGGAGCTTCCTTGGGAGAGGACCTTTGAAGACACCCTTGACTTCCTCAAGGCTCTCATAGAAAAGACGAGACCTGTGGAGGTGAGACCTCCCGCGGGTGAGGGTCTCCCTAAGGAGCTAAAGAGCGTCGAGGAGGTAGGGGACGGGGTCTACAGGGTCTCCAAGTTCTCGGGGATACCCGTTTTGCTAAAGAACGTCTACCTCAGGATATACGAAAGGGAAGAGAGGAGGGTTGCCTTCCTTATAAACGCGGGGAGCCTCGACGAGTGGTCGGGTATAAGGAACCTGGTGGAGGATCTGATACTTGATCTCGGCGAGATAGACGCGGTGGTCCTGCTCTCCGGAGATCCCCTATCCGCTTACAACGTTTTCGTCCTCGGAGACCAGCACAGGAGAGGTTTTCAGGTGATAGCGGACTATCCGACGAAGAGGTTCCTCTCCGAGTCGGGTTTCAAAGGTAAGGTGAGGACCTTGGAAGACTTCCCCTCTCGCACGGTGACAATAGCTACTGGACACAGGATAAGGTTCGTCCCCTTGAGCTTCTCACCTCATCCGGGCGGTTTTTGCCTCTACGAGGAGGACACGGGCTACCTCTTTGCACCTGATCTCTTTAGCTCCTTCTTCACGGAAAGCCCGGATGATCCCCTCGAGTGCATCAGGCTCTTTCACAGGGTATACATGCCCTCCGGGGAGGTCCTCGGAAGGGAGGTGAGGAGGCTATCCGACCTTCCCGTAAAGAAGGTCTTTCCGAGATACGGGCTTCCTTACGAGGATTTCGGTGAGGTGGTGAAGTTGCTCTCGGACATGAAGGCTGGAACCGACTACCCTCCCGTTTCCGACACGGAGACGGCGATCAGCCTCATGAACTCTTCCCTAAACACGGTAATGAACTCGGAAGAAAAAGGTGTTTCCGACAAGTTCGTAGAGGAGCTTAGCAGGTTCGCAACCGTCGAAGGGGGAATGGTCACAGAGATCTACGTGGATCCGGACTTTGCCTTGGAGCTTCTCCTCAGCTCCCTCGTTACCCTGCCGGGGGTCAAGCCCTCCACTATAGTTAGGGTCCTAAAAGATATAGACAGAGCGGGCGTCTTCATAAACCCCTTCTAATATATGAGGAACTTTCCAATCCTGTCGGGTCTCGGATGAAGCAGGGCTAAGAAGAGCTGTCTGAAGCCCGTGAAGAAGTTCACGTCCCTCGGTGTGAGCGGGGGGACCTCCCCCGAGAAGTATATGACGAAAGCCTTTCCGAGTATGTTCTCCCTCGGGACGAAGCCCCAGAACCTGCTGTCCTCGCTGTTGTCCCTGTTGTCCCCCATCACAAAGTAGTGACCCTCCGGGACCACGAACTTAACGCAGAGACCCTCCCTCTCTTCGAAGCACAAGGTCTCCGGATAGTTGACAAGACCAGAGACCTTAGTCGGGTAAGAAGAAAACCAGACCCTGTGCTTTAGAACCTTCCCGTCTAAAGGGACCGTCTCCTCGAACTCGTAGTAGAACCTACCCCTGAAGCTCCTCACCCCCACGTATCTCAGCCCGTATTCCTTCCCGTTCACGAGGACTTTATAAACTTTTACTCCCGACCTCTCGTCCCTGAACTCCCTGAACTCGACCGTGTCCCCCGGACCGGCTATTATCCTCTTTATGTAGTCGAGGGAGGGGTTCACGGGGTATTTGAAGACGACCACGTCCCCCCTCCTCGGCTCTGAAACCCTGTAGACGAGCTTGTTGACGAGTATGAAGTCTCCGACGAGGAGGGTGGGTTGCATAGAAGCGGAGGGTATGTTGAAAGCCTGAACGAGCGTAGCCCTTATGAGAAGGACGATAACTATTATCACAACAAGCTCGGTGATCCACCTCGGGAGGTTCTTCATCCCGCTGAGTATCTTATCACAGATCTCTTTGCCCTGAGCTGTCCGCAAGCTCCGAAGACGTCAGCACCCTTGCTGAACCTCACGAAGGCGGATATGCCTTTCTCCCAAAGGACCCTTTGGAAGCTGATCACCCTCTCGAGCGGAGGTCTCTCGTAGGGGAGGTCAGGGTCGGGGTTGTAGGGTATTAAGTTCACCTTGAACCTCTTTTTGTCTTTTCCTATGAGCTTTGCGAGCCTGAGGGCGTCCTCTTTCGAGTCGTTCACATCCTTTATGAGGACGTATTCGAGGGTTATCCTCCTGTAGGGCTTTAAAGGGTAGGTCCTCAGGACTTCCATAAGCTCCTCGAGGGTGTTCGTTTTTGAGATGGGCATGAGGTCTTCCCTGAGTTCTTGGGTGGTAGCGTTTAAGGAAACCGCGAGGTTCACATCCCTTAAGATTTCGTCTTTTGCCATCCTCCTTATCTGGGAGACTATACCGCTCGTTGAGACGGTCACCCTCCTCTTCGACAGATTCAGCCCCCAAGGGGAGACCATTATCTCGACAGCCCTCCTCAGGTTCTCGTAGTTAGCCAAAGGTTCCCCCATACCCATGAAGACCACGTTCCTTATCCTCTGACCCGTGTCCTTCGCCACCTGCAGATACTGGTCTACTATCTCGGAGGTCCTAAGGTTCCTCAAAAGACCGTCCAAAGCGGTAGCACAGAAGCTACAACCCACCGCACAACCTATCTGCGTCGAGACGCAGAGGGTAAGGTGGTCCCTCTCCTTTATGAGGACCGTCTCTAT